>NZ_DBMCYK010000015.1:0-75758 GCF_056978975.1 Candidatus Limimorpha avicola | reverse complement strand
AGTAAGCGAGAGCGGAGTGACAGTGAAGAGGATCACCGTTATCAAATAATCATCGAGTATGATTAAGAAGAGAAAGGGGACGCAACAGCGTCCCCTTTTTTCCTGACTTCGTCAACGTGTCACCCAAAAATCATCAGCAAACAATGGAGCGATACGTTGATGTCGTTTCATAAGCATAGTCCTGTTGATAGTCTGCTTGCTTTGAGGCAATGTAATCTGTATAGTCACTATAGTTTTAGCAAGTTCGAGCACCTTGTCCACACTCATATTTATGCCTGACAGTTTCAGCAGACGCTCCAATTCCTTATAAACTTTCAAGGCCACGAAGCAGATACAGACATGGGCTTCTATCCTGCGCCTTGTGAAGTGAAACATTGGTCTTATCTCAATCTTTGATTTTGATATGCGGAAGGCTCTTTCAACATGCCACAGGTTATGATAGGCTGCATATACGTCATTTACCGGTATATTCGTATTGGTAAGGTATCCTTTGAGACCATCCCATTTCACATCTTTCTCCAGTTTCTCGTAATTGATGGTCACTTTTACATCTCCTTCCATTTTCAGAAACTTGTTGTATCCGCGCTTGTTGATGTTGTCTTTGGTAAGCGTACCTCTGCGGTATGCCTTCTCCAGACGGCGTATTCCTTTCTCCCGGTTATAAGCATCCTTTCGGGCACGGTCTTCTGTATATCCGACCAATAATCTCTGTCCGTTGCCTTTATCGTATTCAACCATTTGGCTGTCTGTCTTAGGCTGCTCAAGTATCCATTCCTGTATTCTCCTGCTTTCGTTTCTGATTTTAGCACCGATGATATACTTGTAACCGTTTGCTTCAAGGTCGGCTATATTATCGTTGTTCATCAACCCTGAGTCAGCCACCACTATAAAATCTTCCGGCTCATATTTCCGGACAAATTCCGTCACTACAGGAAGCATCGTGTGTCCCTCGTACTTGTTGCCCTCATGGATGCAGTACGCAAGCGGATAGCCGCCAATGCTGACCAACAGTCCCAATATAATCTGAGGGTTATGGTGACGCCCTTCCTTGGAGAAACCGGTTTTGCGAAGTTCATCCTCATAGTCCGATTTAAAACAGAGTGTAGTGACATCATAAAACAGCACACCGATATGACCGTCTAAAATCTTCTTTGTGTGAAGGACGCTTATGTCCTGAACTATTTGATGTTGATTATCGCTCAGTTTGTCCAAATAACGATAGATTTTCGACAGGCTGACATCTTCGTCAAAATGATTCTTCAGATACTCCACTGTGGCAGCTTTGCTTGCAGGATAAGACAAGCGGGCTTTTACAAGTTGGCGGAACACCTCATCATCTATCCTGTTGAATCCCACGTTGTCAAAGACGCGGTCAAGTATCAGGTCAGCTCCATTGATGGAGACGTTGGTTATGTACGAAAGCATCTGTTCGGCATTCAGAAGTTCTGCCTCACACTTCTTACGTTCCTCACCGAAAAGATCCAGCCGTGGATGGCGGCGTTCCTGTTCCTCATCCATCCATTTGTGCCCTTTCGCTATCAGAGAATCTATTTCTTCTTGAGTACGTGCTATACCTATAGTGGTAAGCTCCTTATAATAACCTGAAATCTTTTCAGCTACAACAATACTTACAGTACCTGACCGATTCTTTTTTCGCTTGATAAACATACAAAAATACTTTGCGTACCCCAAAATCAGGGTATGCAAAGTTACAAAACATTATTTATCAAGATATTATAAAATCGATGTTTTTATAGTGACGAAGTCAGGAAAAAATAATACCGACAATTGCGTATCATTATACAAAAAATAATGATGCATAATTGTCGGTGTATTATTAAAAGGTATCTTTTAAAACAATTATTTTATCTTATGATAATAATCAGGCAATTACAGTACACTCCAAATGACGTTCTTTCAGAGCATCAATTACAAGTTGTAATTGAGACTGGTTTTGCAAGTTAAACTGTATAACAACCATTGCTTTCCCGATCGGGACTGTTGAAATCGAACGTTCATGTTTAATATCGTAAATGTTCATTTTTAGATTTTCAAAAATGGAAAGCAAGTTTTTCAATTCACCTGACTGGTCTGGAATAATTACCTGAATGGTTGAACGCAGACCTTCTTCTACCATTCCTTTTTCGACAATTTGTTCCAAGATCTGCATATTGATATTTCCTCCACTGATGAGAGGAACTACATTTTTACCTTTTATATCAGTCTTTTTAAATAATGCGGCAGCCATTGAAGTTACGCCGGATGGTTCAGCCAATATTTTAGCACGTTGCAGTAGCAAGTATGCAGTATGAGCTATTTCCGTATCGCTGACAGTTACAATCTCATCTACATATTGTTGTACCAAATCGAAAGTAAGATCGCCGGGGCGTTTTACAGCTATTCCATCAGCAATGGTATTGACAGTAGGCAATGCGACGATATGATGTTCGTTGCGAGAAGTGTACATTGAAGCTGCGCCTTCAGCTTGAACACCGATGACTCTGATATTAGGGTTCATTTCCTTAATTGCCAATGCAACGCCAGAAATCAATCCGCCACCTCCAATAGGGACGATGACGACATCGACGTCCGGCAATTGGTCATGAATTTCCAATCCTATTGTACCCTGTCCTGCAATAATCAAAGGATCATTGAAAGGATGAATATATGTTGCATTATGTTCTTTACAATATTCTTGAGATGCAGCAAAAGCATCGTCGAACGATTCTCCTGCAAGAATAACTTCAGCACCATATCCCTTGGTTGCCAATACCTTCAACGGAGGAGTGAAAATAGGCATAAAAATAGTACTTTTCATACCTAATTTTGATGCTGAAAAAGCAACACCTTGAGCATGGTTGCCGGCTGATGCGGCGACAACTCCACGTGATGCTTCTTCTTTTGTCAGACACGCCAATTTATTGTATGCTCCACGAACTTTAAAAGCTCCTGTTGTCTGCATGTTTTCCAGCTTTAGGAAAATATTTGCATCCGACATTACAGAAAATGATTTGGAATGCAATAGGGTAGTTATTTTGGAGACTCCCCTTAACCTGCTTTGAGCAGCAACAATATCAGAGAATTTTAAAACATTGTTAACCATGATATTATTTTTTTAGTAACCTTTTTTTCTTCGACAAAATTACATAAAATTATTATCTTTTCATTTAATTATAAAAAATTTTTTAAAAGTGTGAAAAATACATTTTGACAATGTTAATAATGCATATTTATGTTGAAAAACCTTAATATGACATTCCCAAAGTGGTTTTATGCTGCAATATTTTGTTCAAACAATTATTTTGATGATGTTTATATTGAAATGAAATTCGGTATGTTTTATGAAATGAAAATAACTGCATCGAATTGATGGTTCCTTTAACATTCGAGACGGGTTTTTATATGATAAGATAATAGTCTTATCATAGATAATAATTTATTTAACATATTGTATAACAATAAATTAGTTGTTTTTGGAACGATTGAATAAAAATGTATTTTTTTGTTTTTTCCTGATATTTTGAAGTTGAATATACAAACTGTTCGTAAGGAATTATGTTTCTATAACGAAAGTCTTGCTGTTTTTTCAAATAAGTCTATACCTGTTTTTATGATATTGTCGTTGAAACAATAGTCGGGATTATGTAATGGCAGATGTTGTTCTCCACAGCCTATCCCAAACATTACAGTTGGACATAAAGAAGAAAACCGTCCGAAGTCTTCAGACCATTTAAATGGTTCCTCTTTATTTATTATATTGAGATTCAATATTTTTGCAGCATGTTCCACAATATTTTCCGCCATGTCATGGTTTTTTGTAGAAGGAAAATATTCATGTATGCTGTATGAACAATGAAGGCTGTAGTTTTGGGAAATATTTTGAGCCTTTTCAATGCATTCATTTTTAAGGTTGTCGAGACATTTATCGTCGAAGCTTCTTAAAGTAACCCATATTTCAGCCTTGCCTGGAGCGATGCCGAAAGTCTTTTCTCCCAAAACGGCATGAGTCACCGTTATCAAGGAATATGGCGTTAAATTTTTGATATATGATGATTTATCGTTATAAAAATCAAGTAATTGATACAATGCTGTTGTCGGATTGATGCCTGTCTCAGGTTGTGAAGCATGTGCCGTTATTCCATCAAGGGATATTTTCAGCCCCAAAGATGCAGCAGCAAAACAGCCTTTTATTGTGACTATGCTGTTTTCTTTGTATCCGGGCAAGTTATGAAGGGCAAACGCCATGTCAGGCATTATTCCTTTCATGTTGGGGTCGTTGATGACAGCTTCTGCACCTTGTCCTGTCTCTTCTGCCGGTTGAAACAATAATAATATTTCTCCTCGTTCCGGAGGTGTTTTCGAGAAACGTTCTGCCAATCCACATAATATGGCAGTATGCCCGTCATGTCCGCATCGATGTGAAAATGATCTGTCGCCTTCTTTTATGTTCAATCCGTCAATATCGGCTCTCACCATTATTCTTTTACCGTTATTATTGCCCTTAAATAAAACCGCAATGCCGTAACCTCCAATGTTGCGTATTATTTTGTGATAATTCAAATTATTAAGAAAATCATTGATTATCAAATTTGTATTTTTTTCATTGCCTGAAAGTTCGGCATTATCATGTAAGGTTTGTCTTAGTTTTAATATATTTCTCATTTTGTTGTCATTTTGATTGTAAAACTAATCATTTTTTGCAAACAAAAGAGATACTGATTGTTTGGTTTTATAAATTTATGACGTCAAAATAAACACTTTTATTCTAATATTTATTAAAAAGTACTATCTTTGCAGCAAAAGTACAGTCATGAGAGTATTGTATCCGTTGAAATTTGAACCTCAATATTTTGAGAAGATATGGGGAGGGCAGCATATTAAAACATTGTTACACAAGGATTTTGGTAAGTTGCTCAATTGTGGAGAGATGTGGATTCTTTCAGGTGTTGAAGGGCATAACAGTGTGGTGACAAACGGTAACTTTGCCGGTGATGAACTTAATGACCTTGTGGAAGTGTTTATGGGAGACCTTGTTGGTGATAATGTCTTTGACAAATATGGAGAACAATTTCCGTTACTTGTCAAAATAATAGATCCTATTACATGGCTTTCGGTACAAGTACATCCTGATGATGAGTTGGCAAAAAAGATAGGTTTGGAGAATGGCAAGACGGAGATGTGGTACGTGATGCATGCAGAGCATCATGCAGAATTGGTTAGCGGATTTAACAGAGACATAAATAAGGACGAGTTTCGTCATCTTATTGAAAATAAGGAGATAGAAAAGGTTCTTAATTATGAACATGTTCATGAAGGCGATGTGTTCTTTATTCCGGCTCGTCGCATTCATGCTTTGGGTCCGGGCTGTATGGTGGCTGAGATTCAGCAGACAAGTGATACTACTTATCGTGTTTATGACTGGGATAGAATAGACCGTTATGGAATGTATCGTGAGTTGCATGTTGAGCAGGCTTTATATACTCTTAACTATAAGAAAGAGGATAATTACAAGACTGATTATGATAAAAAAATCATCGACACTACTGTGCCGCTTGTTAAATGTCCCTATTTTTATACCAATTTCATACATCTTGATACTTCCATGAAGAAAGATTATTCCGAATTGGATTCTTTTGTCATCTTGATGGCTGTGTCGGAAAGATTTGTTCTGAAATACGAAAATGGTGAAGAAGTCGTTAATAAGGGAGAATGTATTCTGATTCCCAATGTTATCAACAATGTTGAGATATGTGTCGAGAAAGATGCAAAGATTCTTGAAGTATATATTGTTTGAAATAAATTGTATAACTTAATAATTGAAGTATGAAGAAATTATCGACAATTTTGATTTTGGCATTCTTGGCTTTGAATGTCATGGCACAAGAGAAAAGTGATTTACCCAATGTTACCATCAAGAACCTTAACGGAGAGAGTATTAATGTCTCGGAGTTAAATAATGATGGTAATCCGTTCGTCTTGACGTTTTGGGCTACATGGTGCAGTCCTTGTGTTAAAGAACATAATGCTTTAAGTGAAGTTTATGATGACTGGGTTGAGGAAACAGGTGTTAAAATTTATTCTGTTTCAATAGATGACTCACGTTCCACTCCTAAGATTAAGCCTTTTGTTGAAGGTAAAGGCTGGCCTTTCGAGATACTTTTGGATGTTAACAAAGACCTTGCCCGTTCTATGAATGTCAGTGTGCCTCCGCATACTTTCCTTTTCGATGGAGATGGCAAGATAGTATATCAACATACAGGATATTTTGAAGGTGCCGAAGAAGAATTGTATCAAGAGATTCTTAAGATAGTGAAATAATATTTGTAAATTTCAGAAGATGAAGCGTATTTTATTATTGACTATTCTGATAGTCAGTGCTGTGGGTGGTTATGCACAGTCGTTTTTGCAGAATTCTCAAGTCAATGGAAGTTTTCAGATCGATGCCCAATATTACAATACTGATGAAGGTATAGGTATTTATGACTCAGTAATCAATGGCAAGAGATTGGGTGCTAACGGGTTTGGTAAGTTGACATATACATTGGGCGATTTCTCTGCCGGCATGCGTTTCGAAGCATACGAGACGCCACTCTCCGGTTTCGACAGCCGTCTTGAGGGTTGCGGTATTGCCAACTATTGGGCATCATATGATAACGGTACTATTGGTGTTACTGTGGGTGATATCTATGACCAATTTGGTAATGGTTTGGTATTCAGAACATACGAAGAGTGGTCGCTCGGTTTTGACAACTCTTTGCGTGGTATGAGAGCTGTATATCGCCCGACACAAGGTGTCACTCTTAAAGGTGTTTATGGAAAACAACGTTATTATTGGGCATCTTATGACGCGGATCAAAGTCGTGGCATAGTGCGCGGTATAGATGGAGACTGGGATATCAATCAAAGCATCTCCGGTTTGAATGACAGTAAGTTCAGAGCTTCAATAGGTGCAAGTTTCGTAAGCAAATATCAGAAAGATAATGATTTGTTTTATTATATGCCTGAGAATGTGGCGGCATACGCCGGAAGAGTGAATCTTTCTATGGGTCGTTTCGCTTTTAGTACGGAATATGCTCATAAAATAAATAACCCTTCCGCTATCAACAATATGATTTACAAAGATGGCGAGGCACTTCTTTCATCTTTGTCTTATGCTCAGAAAGGTCTCGGCATAGTGTTACAGGTGAAACGTGTTGACAATATGAGTTTTAAATCGGATTATAATGCTAAAGAAAGCGACCTCGACATTAACTTCCTGCCTCCTATCAACTTTACTCATACACACAGTCTTCCTGCAATGTATTCTTATTCTACACAACCTAATGGTGAGATGGCCGTGCAATTTCAAATTAATTACACTATTCCTAAAAAGACTTTCTTGGGCGGTAAATATGGTACGAAATTGGCATTCAACTACAGTCAGGTTAATGATATAGTCCGAGACTCTATTATTGTTAATGGTGTTCCTTCTCTCAATCAGTCCGGTACTCTTGGTTATACATCGCCGTTTTTCGGGGTGAGCGACCATATTTTCTACCGTGATATCAATTTTGAAATAGAAAAGCGTATCAGTAAAGATTGGAGATTGGTTGTCATGTATATCAATTTGTTATATGATATGGCAACAATAGAAGGTCATGTCGGAGCTCCGGAGGTGCGTGCCAATATTGCTTTCGCTGACATTACCTATAAAATTACATCCCGTCAGAGTATTCGTTGCGAGTTGCAACATTTGTGGGATAATATAGGAAAGGATTATGTTGTTCATGAAGGGGAAGAAAAAGATTTTCAGAAAAGAGGCAATTGGATGGCTGCATTGTTGGAATATGCTATCGCACCAAAATGGTTCGTTTCAGTAGCTGACAAATACAACTACGGTAATCCCGTGGCGGAATATAGAGATCATTATTATACCGTTTCTGTAGGTTTCATTAAGGATGCCACCAGAATAATGCTCACCGGAGGTCGTCAGAGCGAAGGTGTTGTTTGTGTAGGCGGCGTCTGCCGTACCGTGCCTGCTTCGAGCGGCGTGTCATTGACTGTAACAACATCATTCTAAATTTTAATGAATAATTATCGTATTATGAAAAAGATATCATTATTTTTTGTTTTTGCTTTGATGTTTGTAATGACATCATGCGATAAATTGGATGAACCTTTTAAAAAAGAAGTTAATATAGAGGCGACCGGTAGAGTGGTATTGCTTGAAGATTATACCGGAGTGCGTTGCGTCAATTGTCCGGCTGCTGCCGAGATAGCACATGAACTTCAGGAGACTTTTGGAGAGAGTCTCGTGGTGATGGGTGTTCATGCAGGATTTCTTTCCATGCCTTTGACAGGTTATCCTGATTTCAGGACAGAGGTTGGTACTGCCTGGTATAATTATTTTGGCTTTCAGTCAAATCCTATAGGTACGATAAATCGGGTTAAGGGAGATGCAGGTTATGGTTTCAATGATGGAGAATGGGCTACTAAAGTAGCTGAAGAGTTGGCAAAGGAACAAGTCGCAGAGTTGGATATAGTTTGCAATTACAATGAACAGACAAGAAATCTGAACGTTGAAGTTAATACCGTATTCCTTCAGTCTCAAAGCGGAAAATATCGTGTTACTGCCTGTTTGGTGGAGGACAGCATTGTCGGGCTTCAGAAATGTCCGGAACCTGTTGGTGTCGATTCAAATTACGTCCATCGTCATGTGTTCAGAGGTGCTATCAATGGGACTTGGGGTACAGAGATATTTGACGGCGCAGTGCCGGCAGATGAAGAGATTTCCACAACATGCAGTATTACCGTAGATACAACTTACAACGCTGATAACTGTTATGTGGTAGCATTCGTTTATGACGATGCAAACAAAAATATTTTACAGGCTTTTCAGAAAAAGATTAAGTAATCGATGAACTGTCCTATTAATAAAATAGGTGTTGTTCGTGATTTGGCGTTTTGCCTGTAATGTGAACTGATGAGGGATGTGCCGAATTGAAAAATCGGGTGCATCCCTTTCATTTTTAATTGGGTGTCATAATATTTTGGCAATCAAATAAAATCTATTGCGTGATTTTAGAATGATTTTTTATTAACGACGATTTAACTATATCGTTACTGGCCTTCAAAAGTCAGGATGCTGATATTTTCTTTGTCGAATATTGTATTGGCTACGATTAACAAATCATCAGCAGTAATCTTTTCCACCTTGGATATTGTCTCCGGCAATGTTTCTAAAGCGTTTTTATAAAAACCGTCTCGAGCCATGGAAAGTAGTTCATTCAGTCCCGACTCGTTACCGAGAGCCACTTGTCCGATAAGTTGTTTTTTTGCGTTGGACAATTGCAGTATGCCGAGTTTGTTTTGTTTTAATTTGTCCAACTCTTTGAAAACAAGGCTTATTGCTTTTTCTTTTGAATGAGGGTCCACTCCAAGGTAGATGGTGAAATTGCCAACATCGGAATATGCATTGTATTGAGATTCAATTGTATATGCAAAGCCGTATTTTTCTCTTATATTGAGATTGAGACGAGAACTCATTGCAGGTCCGCCAAGTATGTTGTTTAACAATATCATTTTCAGTTTGTCAGGATGGTCATAACGATAAGCGATACCGCCTATCATGCAATGCGTTAGATGATTAGTACGTTTTTCGGTTTTTTTTGTTGGAGGCAGCGACGTGAACGGTAGTCTGTTTGAGACAGTGCCGAAGTTATTATATCCTCCGAAATGTTTTATGGCAAAATGTTTGAATGTCTCGAAATCAATATCGCCAATGGTGGCAAGAATCATTTTGTCAGGAGAATAGTTTTTGGAATAGAAACTGATGATGTCGTTGCGTGTGTAATTGCTGACGAGAGGTATAGTCCCCAAAATGTTACGACCAAGCTGATGTCCTCTGTACAGAAGATTTTCAAATTCATCTATTATTTCGTCGTAAGGAGAGTCGAGGTATGAATTTATTTCGTCGAGTATCACTTCTTTTTCTTTCTCAACCTCATTTTCAGGAAAGATGCTGTTGAAAGCGACATCTGATATCAGTTCTATCGCTTTAGAATAATGTTCTTTCAAGAAAGAGGCATGTATGCAAGTTTCTTCTTTTGTAGTAAAGGCATTAAGGTCACCACCTACATTTTCGAGACAACTTAATACATGGAAAGCCTTACGTTTCTTCGTGCCTTTGAAGAGCAGATGTTCTATGAAGTGAGCAAGTCCGTTTTCGTCTTCAAGTTCATCGCGCATTCCAATGTCAACCATCAATGCAAGATGAGCCACTGCCCCGCTACGATGACGATGCAACAACCTTAAACCGTTAGGCAATACGGTTTCTGAAATGAAATATTCGTCAGACATTATTGATTAAATGCCAATACAGTTGTAAATCAATTTTTTCTGAATAATTTGAAAATGGTCTCATCGGAGATGTCCTGTGAAGGTTTAACATCGGATTTTGAGTTCAACCAATTTTCAAATTGTGAAAAACCGTCTTCATCTTTTAACACTCTGTATGAATTGACAGGTTCTAAATTAGGATTGCCGCTTGTTTCAAGCAATATCACGGCAACATGGAAATTGTAAACTCCATCGTCTCCCAAAGTTCCACTTATTATTGTAGATTGCTCTGCATAAAGACCATTAGGATAACCTATTGTCAAATAATAATAGGAGAAATTGTTGTTTGAGCCTGTTACATTAATGTTGGCTACATTTTCATAAATGTCAGTTTGTTCTACGTCGTCCCATTGTCTGCTGTAATAAGTCAGTCCGTTGGATTCGGAATAACGGAAAGCAATGTATCTGTCGCTATGATATACTACAGAATCTGGATTTGAACTGTTTGAGTTATAAAACATCACATGAGGTGAAGAAACAAAATCTTTGTTTGTGAGGTCCGGAGGTGTAGTGCCGAAATATATTGGAATAAGTTCGGCTACATTTTCTCGTATGGCATCGGGAAGTACACTGGAAGGAATACTTTCAGTTATGTAATCATTTTTATCTTCTTTTTTCTTTTTACATGAAGTTGCAAAAATACCAATAAGTAATGAAATGATTAATATCCCAATGACAGATTTTGATAGTTTTTCCATAATAAATAAATTTTAATGCAAAAATACTAAAAAATCTTAAGGATAAACTTTTTTATTCAAAAAATAAACAAGGCTTTAAAACGTTTAGTATTTTTGCAAGACAAATTGACCGATATGAAGAGTTTTAACAAGTATTTATTTCTGTTTTTGGTTTTAACAATATTTCCTTTAGCCGGCAAGGCACAGAAAGACATAAAAAAGTCATGTATATCGACAGTGCTTTTTCAGGCGACGTATGCCTATCAATTTCCGGGTCTTGATACTAAGGTTCTTTATGGTAATAATTCGTCAGTTGGAGGCAGTGTTATATATAAGACAGACAAAAATTGGCTGTGGAGTTTTAATGGTAATTTTATATTTGGTGATAATATAAACATTTCACGTCCGGAACTAATGGGCATTATTTTGACGAGTAGTGGCGAGATAGTTACAGGCGACGGCATTTATGGCAGTTTTGCCCTCTTTGAGCGAGGTGCACATTTCCAAGCCAAAGTGGGTAAGGTGTTCAGCATACTTTCACCTAATCCCAATTGTGGCTTTTTTGTAAATGGTGGACTTGGTTATCTTTTTAACAGAATAAGATGTGAATTTGGCTCGTACGCTTCACCGCCTGCCAATCTTTCAGGAGATTATCTTTACGGATATGACAGGATGCGAGGTGGTTTTGCTTATTCCGGAGAGATAGGTTACATGTATATGAGCAACTCCCGCCTTCTTAACTTTTCAATTTCATTGGAATTTGTACAGGCTCATACCAAACCGTTGAGAGAATGGGACTTCAATCTCATGATGAAAGATACTAACAGTTATGTTGACCGTTATTGGGGCATACGATTCTCTATCTATATACCTACATATAAAAGAATGCCTGCAGAATATTATTACTATTGATAATTATGCGTTTGTTGTATTCTATCTTGATTCGGATGTTTTCCGGACTTGTTACTGTTGCAGGTTTGTTTGGTAACAAAAAAGCATCAAAATGGTCGAATGGTCGTAAAAATCAATGGTATAACCTTAAATCTTCGGGTAATGACAAATGGCTGTGGATGCATGTGTCTTCCTTGGGTGAATTTGAACAAGGTCTTCCTGTCCTGGAAAAATTGAAAACATCATTCCCTCAATATAAAATTTTGCTTACTTTTTTCTCTCCTTCAGGTTATGAGATGAAAAAAGATCTTGAACTCGTTGATAAAGTCGCATATTTGCCATCCGATACTGTAATAAATGCAAAAAGACTGTTGAGGAATTTTAATATCAAGGCGGCTTTCTTTGTAAAGTACGAGTTTTGGTTTAATTATATTAAAGTATTGAATGATAATGATATACCGCTATATTATATTTCGGTTTTGTTACGTGATGGACAATATTTCTTCAAGTTTTACGGATATTGGTTCCGTAAACATCTTAAAATGGTAAGACATTTCTTTGTGCAAAATGATAATACAGCTTTACTGTTGAAAAAGATTGGGATAGATTGTGTCACTGTGACTGGAGACACACGTTTTGACCGAGTATTTGATATCGCACATCAAACAGTTCGATTCCCAAATATTGAGACGTTTATTGGAAACAGAAAATGTATTATTGCAGGTAGTTCATGGCCTTCTGACGAGGAGTTGCTTTTTCCTTTTATTGCTAAGATGCCGGATGATTATTGTATGATAATAGCACCTCATGATGTGTCTCTTTCGCATGTCAGTCAGATAGAAAAAGGAATAGAGAATTGTCAGCTTTATACTGAACTAAATTCTGATAATCATTCAAAAGTATTGATAATAAATGTAATTGGTGTATTGTCAAAAATTTATAGATATGCCCGTTTTGCATATATAGGAGGAGGTTTTTATACAAGTATCCATAATATTCAAGAGGCAGTGGTTTATGACTGCCCTGTTGTTTTCGGTCCTAAACATGAGAAGTTTGTCGAGGCAGTGGAACTTAAACGTCTTGGCGGAGCTTTCGCTGTTAATAATGCTGAGGAATTTAATGATGTCTTTGAACATCTTGTCTCTGATGATGGTTTTTGTGAGAAGGCTTCACAAGTGTGTCATGACTATGTGGCAAAGAAAATCGGTGCTACAGATAAAATTATTACTTTGCTTGAAAATGAATTAAAATGATATGTTATGAAAGTTGAGATAAAAAATCTGGAAAACGAGTTAGTCAAAGCTAAGGCATTTGTAATGAATGACATTGAAAATGTTATGAATTTGTCTTTACATGATGATGAGTTGAATTATGTAAAAGAAACTTATGATGTCAACAAAGACGATATTATAGTAATAAACAGATATACAGAGCTTTATATTATATTTGTCGTGAATGGTGATGATGATTGCGAGAAATTGGAGTGTTGTCGCAAGAATGGGGCTTTAATATGTAATATGTTGAATGCCAAGAAGTTGGAAGAAGTTGTTTTGATGAATGAAGGTGTAGAAAAAAATGAATTTTTGGCTACTGTGGAAGGCATGATGCTATGTAATTATGAGTTTAAGAAATATAAAAGCGAGCCTAAATATAATACATTTAAGACAATTTATTTAAAAGACGGTGTAGATGACAGGTCGTTGAGATTGTTGGAGGTTGTTGTGGATGCTACATGTTGGGCGAGAGATCTTGTCAATGAACCTGTTAATAAACTGAATGCCGAAGAGTTGGCAGAATGTGTCAGTGGCAGGTTTCGTGATGCCGGAGGTCGTGCCGAGGTGTTGAACAGGAAAAAGATAGAATCGCTGAAAATGGGAGGTCTTCTTGCTGTCAATGCCGGCAGCGTTGATGAACCTACTTTCACTATTCTTGAATGGAATCCGGACAATAAGGTTAACGAGAAACCAATAGTGCTTGTCGGTAAAGGAATAGTGTTTGACACAGGAGGATATAATCTTAAACCTACGGCATATATGAATGACATGAAAGATGACATGTCGGGTGCAGCTACAGTGGCAGCTGTGTTGTTTGCAGTGGCTAAGTCAAAGTTGCCTTTGCACATAGTAGGTTTGATTCCTGCAACTGATAATCGTATAGATGGCAATGCTCATGTGTCAGGCGATATTATTACTATGTTCGACGGCACTACGGTAGAGGTCGTGAATACCGATGCAGAAGGGCGTCTTATTCTTGCCGACGCACTGTCGTATGCCAAAAAATATGATCCCATGTTGGTGATGGATTTTGCTACTTTGACAGGTGCGGCATCTTATGCCATAGGTCCTGTTGCTACTGTGGTGATGGAAAATGATGCGTCGGACAGTTATTACGAAATGGAAAAGATAGGAGAAGAAGTCAATGAACGTCTTGTGAAGTTTCCGCTTTGGAAGGAATACGGTAAACTCGTGAAGTCGGATATCGCAGACCTCAAAAACAGCGGAGGTAAATATGCCGGTATGATAACGGCCGGTAAGTTCTTGCAGCATTTTACAGATTATCCGTGGATACATTTCGATATTGCAGGTACAGCTTTCATAGAAAACCCGGAGCCGTACAGAGGTCCCGGCGCTACCGGAATACATGTCAGACTGTTGATGCATTATTTTGACAAATTGATAAAGACTTTTTGATAAAATTTTTTATTAGGCAGGTTGTTTATGTTAGACCTGCCTTTTTGTATGTCATTTGTGGTCGAAAAATTATGTTTTTCTTGTTTTTTATTTGACAAATTATTATCTTTGGCGATTAAATGTTTTACAGTCATGACAGCATCGAATAATTTTTCTGAATTGCCAAAGATAGGTATTAGCCAAGGTGACATCAATGGTATTGGTTATGAGGTGATTTTAAAGACCTTGAACGACCCGAGGATGTTTGACTTCTGTATTCCGGTGATTTATGGACAATCTAAGGTGTTCTCGTATTACAAGAAAAACTTCGGCATGGAAGAGCTTGGTTATACTGTTATCAGAGATGCTGATCAGGCTTTACCGAAGAGGATCAACATATTGAATCATACGGAGAAAGAGTTGAAGATTGAGCCCGGTATATCGACCACTGTCGCCGGTAGAGCATCTTTGGAAGCGCTTAAACTTGCGGTGGAAGACCTGTCTGTCGGTAAAATAGATGCTTTGGTAACAGCACCTATTAATAAAAATAACATACAGTCGGATAGTTTTAAGTTCCATGGCCATACTGAGTTCATCAGCTCGTATTGTCCGGGATATGAGAGCCTGATGCTTATGGTATGGGGTAAATTGCGCGTTGGAACTGTGACAAATCATATTTCTATTAGAGAGGTTCCTGATGCCATCAGTGTGGATGCTATTGTAAAAAAAATCATGGTGTTGAACAATACGTTGAAACAAGATTTCAATATCAGCACGCCCAAGATAGCTGTTCTCAGTCTTAATCCTCATGCCGGTGACGGCGGTTTGTTGGGTTCTGAAGAAAAAGATATTATCATTCCGGCTATTAAAGAGGCAAATGCTGAAGATATTTATGTCTTCGGACCATTTCCGGCAGATGGATTCTTCGGCTCCGGTGCTTGGACAAAATATGATGGCGTTTTAAGTATGTATCACGACCAGGGAATGTTGCCTTTTAAGATTCTTGCAGTAGATGGCGGCGTGAACTTTACTGCCGGATTGCCGATAGTACGTACTTCTCCTGCTCATGGAACAGGTTATGATATAGCAAATAAAAATATAGCAAACCCCGATTCCTTCCGTCATGCAATATTTCTTGCTATTGAAGTGCTTAGAAACAGGCAATTGTCTCTTGAGACGAAATGTTGACGTTTTGAAATATAGTCTTTATCTTTGCAAAGGATACAAAATATAATGTTGATCAATACAAATTGTTGATAATCAATATTATATATTATTGTTGTGATAATTTCCATTATGAGAACAGGATATAGTGTAAGTAGTATTGCTTCGATTGTAGGAGCTTATTTATATGGTAATGTAGGGGCAGATTTTGTTGTAGAGAATATTTTGCTTGACAGCAGGTTACTGGTATCTGCCGAAAAGACTTTGTTTTTTGCAATAGTTACTGAAAGAAATGACGGTCATAAATATATTAAATCATTGTATGACAAAGGAGTAAGGGCTTTTGTCGTTAATGTGTTGCCTCCCGATATGCCTGATGCGGTTTTTATTAAAGTAGATGATACTTTAGAAGCTCTTCAAAATCTTGCGGCTTTTCACCGCCACAGATTTTCAATGCCTGTTATTGGAATAACGGGAAGTAATGGTAAAACCATGGTAAAAGAATGGTTGTATCAACTGTTAAGTCCGGACTATTCCATAGTAAGAAGTCCAAAGAGCTATAATTCACAGACCGGTGTACCGTTATCGGTGTGGCAAATGAAAGAAGATGACCAACTTGCTGTTTTTGAGGCTGGTATATCTCAACCCGGAGAGATGTGTCGTCTCCGGTCAATAATTTGTCCTACAATAGGTATATTTACTAATATAGGACAGGCTCATGACGAGAACTTTTCTGATATCAATCAGAAAGTGCAGGAGAAGATGCAGCTTTTTAAAGATGTTGGTGTCTTGGTGTATTGTCTTGATTATAAATATATTAATTCTGTAATTGCAAAACAGGATTTGAAATGCTTTTCTTGGAGCCGTTATGATACTGCTGCTGATGTCTTTATTGAAAGTATTGTGAAAGAAGATGATAAGACATATATTATAGCACATTACCGAAATGATGTCTTGGATTTTATGATTCCTTTTATTGATGATGCTTCTATTGAGAATCTTATGCATTGTTTGTGTATAATGTTGTTGTTTAATAAGTCTGCTGATGTCATAAAGGAAAGAATGTCGCATCTCGTTCCTATAGCTATGCGTATGGAGCTAAAGTCGGCAATTAATAATTGTATTATTATAAACGATTATTACAACTCGGATTTCAATGCTTTGTCCATTGCTCTTGATTTTATGTGTCAACAGCAAAGACATAACAACAAGGTAGTAGTGCTTTCCGATATTTTGCAAAGTGGAATGGATGAACAGGAGTTGTATTCTCGTATCGCCTCACTGTTGGAAAACAAAGGTGTTGACATGATAATAGGCATAGGCGAGGCTGTTTCTCATAACAAGGACTTGTTCCATCTTGAAAAATATTTCTACAACAATACCGATGACTTTCTAAAAGATTGTCTGCTGGAGAAATTTCATAATGACATCATTTTACTTAAAGGTGCGAGATGTTTTGAGTTTGAGCGTATTAGCATGATGTTACAAGAAAAAACACATGAGACAGTGTTGGAGATTAATCTTGACAACCTTGTGCTTAACATGAATTATTACCGTTCCAAAATCAAAAATGATACAAAATTGATGGTTATGGTCAAGGCTTTTGCCTATGGTAGCGGTAATTTTGAGATTTCCAATGTCTTGGAATTTCATCATGCTGATTATCTTACTGTTGCTTTTGCTGATGAGGGAGTGGAGTTGCGTAATAAAGGTATTGCATTGCCAATCATGGTGATGAGTCCCGAGAAGAATGCCTTTGAAAATATAATACGTTATGATTTGGAGCCGGAGATTTACAGTTTACGTTCTCTTTTCATGTTGGAGTCTGCTATGGAGCAGATGAAATTACCGGCTGACAAGATTATTAAGATACATGTCAAACTCGATACCGGAATGCACCGTCTCGGTTTTCTGCCTGACGATATTGAGGAGCTTATTGTCCGTTTGAAATCGAATCCTCATCTTAAGGTACAAAGTATTTTTTCTCATCTTGCAGGTAGTGACAATCCTGAATTATATGATTTTACCATGCAGCAGATCAGAGTGTTCGAAGAAGGCAGCTGCAAGATTGTCGAGGCTTTTCCATATAAGATATTGCGGCATGTTCTTAATACCGCAGGCATAAGTCGTTTTACTGATTATCAATATGACATGGTGCGTCTTGGCATAGGAATATATGGTATAGCTCCATGTGAGGAAGACAAGGGTAAGTTGCATACCGTGGCGTCGTTGAAATCTTCGATAACACAGATAAAGACATTGAATGAAGGGGAGAGTGTTGGTTATAATCGTCATGGCATGTTAAAACGTCGTTCGCGTATTGGAATTATACCTATAGGTTATGCCGACGGGTTGCCGCGTCTTCTTGGCAATGGTAATGCTTCATTCAGAATTCATGGTTGTCAGGCTCCTGTGGTAGGTGATATCTGCATGGATATGTGTATGGTAGATCTTACTGATATTGAGGATGTGAATGAAGGCGATGCTGTTGTGCTTTTTGATGAAGTCAACAGAGTAGAAGATCTGGCAAAGGCTTGTAATACTATACCTTACGAGATATTGACAGGAATATCTCAAAGAGTGAAACGTGTTTATGTCAAAGATTAGATGATATTATACCGATAAAGAGTTTTTTTGAGTATTATGATTTGAAAAATCATAAAGGCGTGCCAAAATATCAATTATGACACGCCATTAAATTATATTATAGAAAATCATTATATTTTCTTTAGCAAAATAATATAAACTGGGAAGTGGTCGCTATAACCGCCGAGCCATACCCCGCTGCCGAAAGTACGCCAAGGATAACCGTTGTATCTGCCTTCGTGTTGCATCAGAAATGATTTGGCGTGTACTACAGGTTTCAACATCTGGTAAGTGCTGAAATCTGTTTTCAACAAAGACTGAGTGATTATCGTCTGGTCTAATACTCCTTTCACATCTCTATAATAATTGGTACCTATGCCTTTTTTGTGCAGATCGTACATTGGGTTGAAGAAATCGCCTTCTTTCAGGTTTTTGACAGAACCTTTTGCTCTAAGGCCTTCAATGATGCTTTTGTTGGTAGGATAGTCGTTGAAGTCGCCCATCATGACGATTTTGGCGTTGGGATTCTCGTTAATGATGGAATCGGCAATGTGACGACAGAGAGCAGCAGCGGCAAGACGTCCCGGCAAGGAACGTTTTTCACCACCATAACGTGACGGCCAGTGCATCACGATGAACGACATCTCTTCATCATCAAAAGTACCTGTCACCACAAGTTGGTCACGTGTCACGAAATCCGGACGGTCCGGCACATGAAGATGATAAGACTTGCTGTTCTTGACAGTGAAATATTTCGGATTGTACAGCAATGCTACGTCAACACCTCGTCTGTCCGGTGATTCATAATGAATTATCTGATAATTGCGGTCTTTTATTTCCGGTTGAGCCACAAGGTCTTCCAACACACGACGGTTTTCCATTTCCGAGACTCCCAAAACAGCTATGCCGTCGGGAGTGTAAAACTGTCCTTCTGATTTGTCGGTACCGATGGTGGAAATGGCGTATGCCAAATTATGAAGTTTTGTATTGTATTTCTCTGTATTCCAACGATTTTTTCCTTCAGGAAGGAATTCTTCGTCATCGATGTTTGGGTCGTTGATGGTGTCGAAAAGATTCTCCAAATTATAGAAACCTACAAGTCCCATTTTGTATTGGTTTTGTGCCTTGTTGACCCCAAAACTCATAGAAATCAATGCTAATGCTAAAAATATTAATCTCTTTGTCATGGTTATAATGGTTTTATTGTCTAATAAGTCAGGCAAAGATAGCTATTTTAGTGATTGAACAAGAAAAAAACAATTAAGAAATGGTTATGATAAAAACATTTTATTCAAAAATTCTTAAGAAAATTAAGAAATCATTATAAAAATATTATTTTGTTGTTAATTGTTTCCAAAGATTTAATTTTTTCCTTCTTAATTGTTGGAATAGTTAATTTTATTGTACCTTTGCGAGTTGAAAGGAATTAATAAAAGAGTAATGAAAAGGTTTTTATTATGTGTTTTATTTGCAGCATTAGTAATTGTTGCAAAAACTCAAACAGTCGAACCTGACAGTATAGGTTCGCAGCACACTGATTTACCGACAGTGATTATCATGGACATAGGTGATGAAGAAGGTGATAATACCAATGATGTATCGACTTTCTTACAATCATCGCGTGATGTCTTCAGTAATATTGCCGCATATAATTTTGGTTCGAGGCGTTTCAGGGTAAGAGCATACGATTCCAAGTACACCGATGTCATGATTAATGGTGTTCCAATGAACGACCCGGAGGGTGGACGTCCTTATTATTCCAATTGGGGAGGTCTTAACGATGCCATGCGCAACACAACATTGACTCTTAACACCGGACTTGCCGATGTTGGTTTCGGTGGCTCAGGAGGGTTGACAGCTATCTCGACGAGAGCGAGCGATTATCGTCGTCAGGCTTCTGTAAGTTATGCCAATTCAAATCGTTCATACAACAACCGTATTATGTTGACGGCAGCTACAGGGCTTATGGACAACGGCTGGGCTTTTGCCGTATCGGCATCACGTCGCTGGTCGCTGAACGGATATCAGGAGGGTACATGGTATGATGCCTACAGTTATTTGTTCTCTGCCGAGAAACGTCTCAATAACAAACATGCTTTAGGCTTTTTGGTCTTCGCAGCACCATCCTCAAGAGCTTCTGCATCTCCAACTGTGCAAGAGGTATTCGACTTGCTCGACGACAATTATTACAATCCCAATTGGGGTTGGCAGACTGCTTCTGATGGCACCAGATTTAAACGTAGCGCCAGAGTGAGTACGTATCATCAGCCGATGTTCCAGTTACAACATTATTGGACTCCTTCTGAGAAATTGAAAATCAACACTACTGCATATTATTGGTTCGGAAGAGGCGGTTATACTTCACTCGAATGGGCTGAGGCAGCCGACCCGCGTCCGGATTATTACCGTAACCTCCCGAGTTATTACCTTTATCAGCTTAATCAGGGAAAAGACGGTTATACTGAAGAGGGATATATTGAATATATGAATAATTGGATCAATGATCCGTCGATGCACCAGATCAATTGGGACGAGTTTTACGCTGCTAACATGAGACATCTTCAAACAGTATTTAATGCCAATGGGGTTGAGGGAAATACCATAGCCGGTAATTTTTCCAAATATATTGTCGAAGAACGTCGTCAGGATAAGAATATGGGTGGTTTGGTAAGCAATTTTAGCTATGAAATCAATCCTTATCTCCATCTTGACGGAGGTATTAAAATAGGAGTATCCAAGACACATTATTATAAAAAGATAGCTGATTTGTTAGGTGGAGACTATTATCTCGATATTGACAAATATGCTGATGGAGAGGCTTTCGACTATACTGTGGCTCAACAAAACAACTTGTTATGTACCAATCATGTCGTTACTGTGGGGGACGTTTTCGGATACGATTATATAGCAAATCGCAACAATGCTAATATCTGGGGACAACTTAATTATCTTGTTGGCAGATGGGATGCCTTCTTCGGTGCAGAAGGAACTTTTACACAGTTGTATCGTACAGGCAATTTCAAGAATGGTCGTTTCCCGGAGGAATCATACGGTGATTCTGAAAAGTTGAATTTTATTAACGGCAGTGCCAAGGCAGGTGCTAAATTCAGTATCAACGGACGTAATTACATTGTCGCCAATGTGATGTTTAAAACACAGGCTCCTGATTTCAGAAGTGCTTTCGTGGCTCCTCGTGTGAGAAATACAGTGGTGCAGGGATTGGATAGCGAGAAGATATTGTCGTTCGACTTGGGTTATGAATATCGTTCGCCTTTCATGAAAGCTCGTCTTACTGCTTATAGAACACAGTTTTATGATCTTACATGGAATCGTAGTTTCTATTATGAAGGTACCGGAAAATTCGTCAATTATATCATGAATGATATAAATGAGGTGTCTCAAGGTGTAGAATTAGGCGCAGAGATTAATGTTACCAATACCATCAGTGTGCAGCTGGCAGCTAATGTTGGAGAACAGTATTATTCCAATAATCCTAAAGTCAATGTATTTGAAGATAACAACGCTGTACCTATTTATGAAGGTGAGACAGCATATCTTAAAAATTATTATGTCGGAGAGATGCCTCAGACAGTAGGTTCTATTGGATTGAAATATAATGCTCCTCGTTTTTGGTGGGTCAGTCTGAACGGAAATTATTTCGATAATTATTATCTTGCTGTGAATCCAAGTAACCATACTATGGATGCTTTTGAGTATTGTATTGATAATGATGAACGCAGAGCTCTTATACTCGACCAGGTGGAATTGCCGTCTGCCTTTACTCTCGATTTTTATGGAGGCAAGTCATGGGTGGTGAAAGGTTATACCATCTTGCTTAATGTAAGTATCAATAACTTACTCAACAACAAAGACATTATCCTTTATGGATATGAGCAGCTGCGTAGCGATTATGAAGATCCTGAGAGATTCCCGGATAAATATGCTTATCTTTATGGCTTGAATTATTTTATCAGTTTGACAATAAGACATTAATTTGAAAAGAATATGAAAACATTATTAACAGGATTATCTAAAAAAAGCATTGTTATGCTTTTAATGGCAATATGTATTGTCGCAACGGTATCATCATGTAAAAGAAAGCCTGATGACCCGCCTATTAATTTGCAGGGCGATGTTCAGACTTTGCCGTACACTCAGAATTTCGATAAATCTTTTGGTACATATATTACATATAATGTTGCAGGCGATGAGGTTTGGACTATAGATTTTGAGACTGCCAAGATGTCAGGATATGATGGCGAGAATAATTTGGCGAATGAAGACTGGCTTATTTCATCACCTGTAAATATTACCGGCATACAGAATGCCAAGATGGTGATGACATATATAGCACGCTATTTCAATAATCTCAGTTCTGACATTACGATACAGGTGTCGAGCGATTATGTGTTTAAAGAAAATCCTAATACTGCGACATGGACAGAAGTGCATGCCAATCTTGTGGGTGGCTATGACTGGGAGAATTTTATAACTACGGAAATAGACCTTAGTAACTTTGTAGGTCAACAGGTATGCGTGGCTGTGAAATATTTGTCAACAGCAGAAAAGGCCGGCACTATAGAAGTTAAGTCAATAAGTATTGAGGAAGGCAAAGCCAATGTTGGCGATGATGCCGGTGAGTTGCAGTCGTTGCCTTATACTCAGTTGTTTACTACTTCTTTCGGAACTTATACAACTTATGATGTCTCCGGTTCACAGTCGTGGATGATAGATTTCCAGACAGCCAAGATGACAGGCTTCGTGAATTATACCAATTATGCCAATGAAGACTGGCTTATATCATCACCTGTTGATCTTAAAACTGTGACAGAAGCCAAAATGGTAGTTACTTATATTGCTCGTTATTTCAATGATCTTAATAATGATATAACATTCTATGCTTCTACCAACTATACTTTTAATGATGCTCCATCAAATGCAACATGGACCAAGATTAACTCTTCTTTGGTATCAGGTGCTGACTGGGAGACATTTATCACTACGGAGTTAGACCTTAATGCTTTTGTAGGTCAAGAAGTTACTCTGGCTGTGAAATATCTTTCTACCGATGAGAAAGCCGGTACCATTGAGATTCGTAGCATCAGTATAGAGGAAGGTCAGGCGACAGGTGGCGGTGGCAATGTAGGTGAGATACAGTCTCTTCCTTATGTACAGTCGTTCACTAATGAGTTTGGCACTTATACCACACAGGATGTCTCCGGTGCACAGTCGTGGATGATAGATTTCCAGACAGCCAAGATGACAGGCTTTGTCGATTTTGTCAATTATGCCAATGAAGACTGGCTGATATCATCACCTGTAAATCTTTCCGCTCAGAAAGTTAAGGCTACGGTGTCTTATATAGCACGTTATTTCAATAATCTTAACTCTGATGTGACATTCCTTGTGTCAACGGATTACAATATTGGTGATATGCCTTCTACTGCTACGTGGAATGAGTTGTCAACGACATTGGTGGCGGGTTCCGACTGGGTCACTTTCAGTACCTTGGAGATAGATCTTTCCGCATATTCCGGAAGTACGATATATTTTGCGGTGAGATATCTTTCTACAGATGAGAAAGCCGGTACCATAGAGATAAAATCCATAGCTATTGAAGAAGGCGAGCCTAACAACCCCGGACAGGGTGATGTCATCTTTAGCGAGACATTCGCTTCAGGACAAGGTGACTTCTCATTGGTCGATGTTTATATGGACCAGGCTCTTTCTTATGTGTGGATGCATGCTCCCGATTATCAGTGCATGAAGGCGAGTGCATTTGTGGGCGGCAGCAATCGCGAGGCTGAGAGTTGGCTCATTTCTCCTTCTATAGATTTGAGTGGCATAAGAGATGCCTCATTGTCTTTTGACCATGCTTATAAATTTACATCATCACCGGAGAATGATTTGACAGTATGGGTTTCGACGGATTATGTGTCAGGCATGCCGTCATCGGCAACATGGACACAGGTACAGATACCTAATTATCCTACAGGTGAGGATTGGAGTTTTGTAAATTCAAATGCTATGAATCTCTCATCATTTACAGGTAACAGCAATGTGAGAATAGCATTTAAATATATGAGTAGCAGTACTGAAAGTGCCACTTGGGAAGTTAAAAATGTTGTTGTGGAATAATTAAATTTTCTAAGAAATGTTTAAATTATTGAGAAATTTGGCTGTAGTATTCATGGTGTTGGTCGTGATATGTGCCTCTTGCGTAAAAAAAGATGCGCGTGATAATAACTTTCCCGCGCCTAACATAGAACCTATTCCTGAGGGTACGGTATATACCATAGCAGAATTGCTTGAAATGTGGGGTGGACTTAGCGATTATTCCTTTACTTTCACTGAGGACGCATCTGTCTATGGCATTGTTACTGCTGATGAGACGTCAGGAAATCTCTACAAACAGGCTTTTATCGAAAGTAATGGCGCTGCCATAGAGCTTTATCTCAATGCCACAAGTGCCTTGCGTATAGGTGATTCCGTAAGGGTATGTCTTAAAGGTGCTACCTTGTCGTCTTATAAGGGTTTGCCTCAGATTCAGGATTTGGATCCTAACAATATCATCATTTTGAAAAACAATTGTGAGGTAACTCCTGTTGTAATAACGTTGTCGGAGATTTCCATGTATCTTTGTAGATTCGTTCAAATAGACAATGCCGAATTCAAGGCTTCCGACACTTTGTTGACTTATGCCGAGCCCGATGATTACGGTAATCGTACTTTGTATGCAGATTGTAATGATGATGAATCTGTTATTGTACGTACAAGCAGTTATTCGAGTTTTGCGTTGCAGCCTGTACCGAGCGGCAAAGGCTCGATAAAAGGTATAGTCACTGTTTACAATACAGAGATGCAGCTCGTATTGCGTTCACTTAAAGATGTCGATTTGACAGGAGAACGCTGTACCTATTGATGATGGTTTCTTCTTGTAAATGAAGTTTTTCATTCATCAATATAATATTAACATTAAATTGACGTTGATTTTGAAATAATTGTTTTTATGTCAGAAAACGTTGTTATTATACCTACATATAACGAGAAAGAAAACATTGAAAAAATAATAAGATATGTTTTCAATCTCAGTATGCCATTCGATATTCTTATTGTTGAAGACAACAGTCCGGATGGAACAGCTGATATTGTAAGAGAATTGATGAAGGAATTTCCAGACAGGCTGTTTATGGAAGAGCGTAAGGGTAAATTGGGTCTTGGGACAGCATATATTCATGGTTTTAAATGGGCTTTGGCACGTGAATATGAGTATGTTTTTGAGATGGATGCTGATTTCTCACACAATCCTGACGACCTGATCAGACTTCATGATGCTTGTGCAGAAGGTGCTGATCTCTCAATAGGTTCTCGTTATATTACCGGTGTCAATGTCGTCAATTGGCCAATGGGTCGTGTACTCATGTCTTATTATGCTTCTGCTTATGTGCGTTTTGTGACAAGGATAATGGTTAGGGATACTACTGCAGGTTTCGTGTGTTATAAAAGGAAGGTGTTGGAGACTATTGATTTAGACAGAATCAAGTTTGTGGGATATGCTTTCCAGATAGAGATGAAATATACTGCATGGAAACTCGGTTTTAAGATACAAGAAGTCCCTATCATCTTTACCGACAGAGCTGAAGGTACTTCCAAAATGTCAAAAGGTATCTTTAGGGAAGCTGTTTTCGGTGTCATCAATCTTAGATGGAGAGGCATGACAGGCAAAATAAAACCCAAGAAAAGTTAGTATAATGTAAAAATATGATAATCAATGGGTTATATTATTAAAAATGCAACACTTGTCAATGAAGGGGAATCTTTTTTGGCAAGTGTTGCTGTTTCAGGAGAGTTTATAGAAAAGATAGCGAGAGGTACGGATGCCATGGACTCGACCAGGTGGAAAGGTTATACCGTAATAGATGCACGTGGCAAATATCTGTTGCCCGGTGTCATAGATGATCAGGTCCATTTTAGAGAACCGGGGCTGACTTATAAGGCAGATATTCGAACTGAAAGCCGAGCCGCTGTGGCAGGTGGAGTGACTTCATTCATGGATATGCCTAATACCGTGCCTAATACATTGACACAACAGCTTTTACAACAGAAATATGATATTGCTGCCGAGAAGTCGTATTGTAACTATTCTTTCTATATGGGCGCTTCTAACGACAATATAGAAGAAGTGTTGAAAACCAATCCGCGTGAGGTCTGCGGTATCAAGGTGTTTATGGGCTCGAGTACCGGTAATATGCTGGTTGATAAAGAAGAGATTCTTGAACGCATTTTCAGAGAGGCTCCATGCCTCGTGGCAACACATTGTGAAGACGAAATTATCATAAGAGCCAACATAGCGATGTTCAAAGAACGTTATGGCGATGACGCTCCTGCCATGATTCATCCTCTTATACGTAGTGCTGAGGCTTGTTACCGTTCTTCTTCAAAAGCTGTTGAGATAGCTGAGAAATATAATACCCGTCTTCATGTCCTTCATGTCTCCACAGAAAAGGAGATGTCGTTGTTTAGAAATGATATACCTTTAAAAGACAAAATGATAACTTCAGAGGTGTGTCTTCATCATCTTTGGTTTAATGATAAAGATTATGAAAGCAAAGGCAACTTCATCAAATGGAATCCTGCTGTAAAGACGGAACAGGATCGGAGTGCATTGCTCGCTGCCGTCATTGACAACCGTATTGATGTTGTGGCTACTGACCATGCTCCTCATACCTTGGAAGAGAAAAGCAAACCATATTTTTCTGCTCCGTCGGGAGGTCCTTCCGTACAACATCTTCTTACCGGTCTTATGGAATTTGTAAACAGAGGTGTAATGACATTGGAAAAAGTGGTGGAGAAACTGTCGCATAATCCTGCAATTCTGTTCGGAATAGACAGAAGAGGTTTCATAAGAGAAGGGTATTATGCTGACTTGGTGATAATAAATCCGGATAAGAAACAATACGTAAACAATGAAAACGTTTTATATAAATGTGGATGGACTCCATATAATGGAATAGTATTAAGTAATAGTGTTGACAGTACTTTCGTTAATGGAAGTCTTGTGTATCATGATGGGATTATTGAAGATATTATTAATGCTAAAAGATTGATATTTAATAGATAATGATATGAAGTTTTTATTTTATGTATTTTTTGCCATGTTGACACTTGTATCTTGTTCCGGAAATAAAGAAAAAATCATGGTGGAAGAAGTGAAGGAACGTCATGAGAGCAACAATACACCTAAGATTGTGTATTATTATGAGGTAGAAGGAAAAAAGAAGACTTTAGTCGGTGAGAAATGGTATCATGATAATGGCATTTTGAATTTAGAAGGCAAGATTGTAAATGGTAAAAGGGAGGGACGTTTTTTAGGTTATTATCCTGATGGCAAGTTGATGAGTGTAGGTTCTTTTAAGAATGGTCTCAGAGAGGGTCGTGGCATTGTCTATCATAACAATGGGAAGATTAGCATCGATGGCATTTATGAACATGGCAAACAGGTCGGGATGTGGAAGTTTTATGATGAAGAAGGCAAGGTCATCAATGTGATAGATATGGGCAAATGATGGGTCTGTCGGTTTTTTCTGATGAGTATTATATGCAACAGGCTCTTAATGAGGCTGCTGTCGCTGCTGAGGAAGACGAAGTCCCTGTTGGTGCTGTTATAGTATGTGGTAATAAGATAATAGCCAAGGCGCATAATCAGGTGGAGTTGCTTAACGATGTTACTGCGCATGCCGAGATACTTGCTGTTACTGCTGCATGTAATGCTTTGGGTGCCAAATATTTAGAAGAGTGTACGCTTTATGTGACATTAGAGCCTTGTGTGATGTGTGCCGGAGCTTTGGAACATTGTCATATCAAAAGAGTTGTTTGGGCTTGTGATGATGTCAAAAATGGCTTTCAACGTTTTGGTAATTTGCTGCATCCTAAGACGTCCGTTAGCACAGGTGTGTTGAAAGAAGAGTGTTTATCGTTGTTGACAGAGTTTTTTCGAAATAAACGCAAATGAATAAATATAGTCATTTTACAGAAGATGTGAAAGTTGCGTTAATATTGTTATTTAATATTAATCAGAGAGGTAAAGGTATGTCTGTGTCTTATAGCTGTAAATTGAAACACTTATAAGATTATAGACATACCTTCTCAATTAATTCAGTGTGTTTTTACTGTAGTTTTTGTTGTTGTTTTTGGAGTATTGGTGTTTTGTGTCGTTTGTGTTGTAGCAGGTGTTTCCCAATGGAAAGGCTGGAATTGATTGTCTTGGCTTTTGTCCTGCCATTCCGGTTTACGCATGGCATAAATAATAAAAGGTAATGCTACAAATATTGCGCAACCCAATATAAGGACAGTAAACCAGACAGTATTGCTGCCGGTAGAGATTTGTGACGGAGGTATGAAACTCAAGACAAAAGCCAACAATGAACCTAAGAATCCCATCCCTCCGATAATCCATATCAAGAAGTTGCCGTTTTTACCAATACGGAAAGGACGTTCTGCATCTTTCATGCTGTATCTCAGATATATGACAGAAGCAAACATCAATAGATACATTATAAGGTATAACAGCACTGTAAGTTGAGACAATATCTGATAAAAACTTTGAACGGAAGGCATGACTACAAACAATAAACTCAATATTGTCACAATGCAACCTTGTATTATCAAGATGTTACGCTGTACTCCTATTTTGTTGGTTTTCTGCATGAATTTAGGCAGGTAGCCGGCTTTGCCAACGGTAAATATACCTTTTGAAGGACCGGCAACCCATGTCAATACTCCGGCAAGGACACCAAATGCAAGGACAACAGCTATTACTGGTGACATCCATGACATCCTGACATATTTGAAATAATTGTCGAATCCGGTCAACAAGCTTTGTGTCAGATTTATATCTTTTTGAGGTATGATAAATCCCAAAGAATAGGTGCCGAGTACAAAAATCAGTACTGTGATAAGTGAGCCGATGAAAACAGCACGAGGATAGTTGCGTTTTGGGTTATCCATGTCTTTGACATGAATGCCGGACATTTCCATACCTGCATAAAAAAGAAATATGCCGGAGGCGAGAACCAAGTTGTCTAATTTTGTCAAATCCGGCCAGAAACTGCCGCTGAGGTCCATTTGTGGTTTGCCACCGGTGCTGACATAAATGATACCGAGTACTATGAGCAGTGCGGCAGGTATGATGGTACCTACGAGTCCTCCTATTTTGGATATCTTGCCGACCCAGCCTAATCCTTTCAATGATATGAAAGTGGCAAGCCAATAAATGACCAATACTACAACGAGGGTGTATATCCTGTTGGAAGCAAGTAACATGTCGCCTTGTGGATTGATGCCAATGAATGCTAAAGATACGGCACCGAATGTCAATACTGTAGGATACCATATTGTGCTTTCAATCCATTGAAGCCATATTGCAAGGAATCCGAGACGTTTTCCGAAAGCTTCTCCTACCCATCTGAATACTCCGCCTTCTTTGTTGGAAAACATGGCTGCCAACTCAGCAGCGACAAGAGCTGTGGGAATGAGAAACACTATCGCTGCAAAAAGATAATAGAATGCCGAACTTAGTCCGTATTCCGCCTCCGATGGAAGCCCTCGTAACGATACAACTGCCGTTACATTCATGATGGCTATGGTGAATACTCCTAACTTGGCTGCTGTTTTTGTTTTTGTATTGTCCATAAGCGTGTTTTTTGCTTTTCAAACAAGATGATTTATGTATTGTTTGATAAAATTTTGCAAAATAACACATGTAAATAGAATGACAGTGCCTGTTGGGTATTTGTATGAAATATGAATTACGGCTACATTCTGTATTTTAATGACTGTAAAAAAATGTTCGAATCAGGAATAATGGTAATAATTACCGTATAATGATTATTTACCCGGTATCTTTTTTGAATTATTTTTGTATATGAATATCTTATTTTATTTAATTATGAAAAAAATAATGATTTTGGCAATGTTATTGCTTACATTTACAACAATTACAAAAGTTATGGCACAAAACAAAGTAAAACAGACAGCAGGAAGAGATCAGTTGGGTGCTTTTGCTCCCAAGTTTGCTGAATTGAATGATGATGTTCTTTTTGGAGAAGTGTGGAGTCGTACCGACAAACTCGGTTTACGCGATCGCAGCCTTATTACTGTTACAACCCTTGTAAGCATGGGTATTACCGACAGTTCGTTAATATATCATTTGCAGGAAGCCAAAAAAAATGGTATTACACGCGATGAAATTGCAGAAATATTGACACATGTGGCATTTTATGCCGGTTGGCCGAAGGCATGGGCAGCATTGCGTCTTGCCAAAGAGGTATGGGCTGATGAGACGACAGCCTCTGATGACAGTTCGGCTTTTGAGCAAGAGATGTTTTTCCCAATAGGTCAGCCTAATGACGCTTTTGCCGAATATTTTACGGGACAAAGTTATATCGCAACTTTGTCCGATACTCAGATACCTGTCTGTAATGTTACCTTTGAGCCGGGATGTCGCAATAATTGGCATATACATCATGCAAACAAGGGTGGAGGACAGATTCTTATCTGTGTGGCAGGCGAAGGTTGGTATCAGGAATGGGGTAAACCGGCACGTAAATTGTTGCCGGGTGATGTCGTCAATATTCCGGTGGGCGTCAAACATTGGCATGGTGCTGCCGCTGACAGCTGGTTCGCTCATCTCGCCATAGAAGTTCCTGGAGAAAAATCACGAAACGAATGGCTCGAGTCAGTAAAAGATGAGGATTATTACAAACTTAAATGATGTTTGAAAATTAGAAACTTTTGTATGGTAAAATATGTTTTCGGATGGTTTTACCGTAATGACTTTGGTTGACCTTTCTATGACAATTGTCGATTGAAAATTTGCACGACAGAATCTTTACCGGATAGGATTAGGAAACACCTGAATCTTATCTGTTTTTTTATAAATTTATCTTACGTAAAATATGTTTTTTGCAAATTTCTGAAAATAATATAGTATTTATGGTCATTATATATTATTAGATGAATGTCTTGAAGTCCTCATAGTTTCTTCTCAACAGTTCCGGAGTATCGAGACCGTATGGACATTTTTTCTTGCATTGATTACAATGGAGACAATTTTCTATCTGTTTCATTTTTACTTTCCATTCATCGGCAAGATATACGCTGAGAGGAGCGCGGCGTAAAAATAGACTCATTCTTGCACAGTTACAAATATCGATACCTGCCGGACAAGGCATGCAGTAGCCACAACCTCGGCAGAAGTCGCCTTTTAGCATTTCTCTGTCCTCTCTAACTTTTTCCCAACGTTCTTCATTCATGGCAGGAGCATTATCCTGGTAAGATATGAACTCGTCGAGTTCGTTTTCATGTTGAACACCCCATATAGGAAGCACGTCATAATCGGCAAGATATGCGTATGCAGTGGCTGAGTCAGTGATGAGACCGCCAGACAATGCTTTCATACATACAAATCCCATTTTTTTGTTAAGACAAGCCTTTACTACTTCAATGTCTTTGTCGGATGCCAAATAAGAGAAAGGAAACTGCAACATCTCGTAGAGGTCTGAATCTATGGCATCATGGGCTACTGACAATCTATGGTTTGTGATACCAATATGGATTATCTTGCCTTGACGTTGAGCTTCGAGCATGGCTTCATAAAGACCGCTGCCGTCTCCTGGTTTGGGACAAAATGGAGGGTTATGAAACTGATATATGTCTATATAGTCGGTCTGAAGCAGCCTTAAACTTGTCTCTAAATCTTTCCAAAAATCTCCAGCAGTAAGCGCACCGGTTTTGGTGGCTATTATTATATTTTTCCTGACGTCATGCAAGGCGACACCTATTTTCTCTTCACTGTCGGTATAAAAACGTGCCGTATCATAATAATCGATACCGTTGTCATAAGCCTTGCGAAGCAGTTTAGCGGAATCTTCCATGCTTATACGTTGTATAGGCAAAGCTCCGAACCCGTTTTTGTTTACGGTGATACCGGTTTTTCCTAATGTTATACGTTGCATAATAATCTTTTAGGCTATCAATGAAAATAGAAGATAGAACAAGTGTGCTGCAATGCCGGCAACAAAACCTCCAATGGTATGAGCAATTATGGCTTTAGAAGTAAGGTTACGATATCCCAATGAGTCGAGCATGGCAGTATGTGTACTTAAAAATCCGCTCCAGCACATACCCATGGCAGTGAATACAGCAATGGCGTTGCCATTTAGAAGACCTTCTGCCATGAAACGAGGAATGAGACCTAAGGCTGCACCTACAGCGCCAAGTGATGTTATTGGAAATGCTAACAGTTCAGGATTCTTGAAGCCGAAAAGCCATTCAAAGATGAAGTTGACTTTGTTGGCAAGATAAGGCAACAGTCCTATCCCCTCATAAGGACCGCCGGTGTAACCTCCTTCTGGTTCTCCAAAAGTTATCATCATTACGAAAGTAGAGATGATGAGCACACCGGGAATAATGGCAAGACCCACATCGACACCTGATTTGCCGCCATCGAGAATGGCATTGAGAAAACGTAAAAAGACACCGCCTTCCGATTTGAATGATATTTTAGACTCATCGCCTTTGCTTTCTTCTTCTGCATTAAGTTCGGGATGAGATTTCAAAATGAATTTTTGCATCAGCCTTGTAGATACTATGCTGCCTAGTATGGCGCCCAAAAGGCCTATTAACGCTCCTGCAACGTAACCTTTTCCCATCATAAATATGACAACGACAAGACCCATGCCAAATGCGGTGCCGAAGTTGGTAAGTGAGATAAGTTGATATTTTTTGAAAAACTGTGTAAAGTTTTTATCTTTTGAAAGACTGATGATAGCAGGATTGTCGGATAAGAATGTCATAATTCCACCAAGAGCTGCAACTCCCGGAAGATTATACAGCGGCTTCATCAACGGTTTAAGGAAATATTCTATCAAGCGGACTACACCGAATTCTACAAGAAGACTTCCTAATGCACCCGACACTACCGTTATTGCCATAATATATAATACTGTTTCTATGAGAAGACTGTATGATGTCTGCATGATTGTGTTTAACATATTGGTAAATCCCATTTTATATCCAATGAAACCAAATACCAAGAAGAATATGATTAGAAATGTAACAGCTTCTATTCTTCTTCTTGTCAGAAAGTGCAATCTGTTGAGAAACTTTTTCATTTATTGTTATTTTTTAAATTTAATTCTCCATGTAATACCGGCATTGGCTTGATAGGTCAACATGTCAGGTGTCTGATTTACAGCAAAGAAACAATGAAGACGAATATCATTTTTGCCTCTTAGCGGATAAAATTCGGCTCCTAAACCATAAAATGCACATTCATAACCGGGTAGAATACTCGGATCGAAGATTTCATATAAAGGATCTTCTATGACGGGGAAGTCATTTACTTCATAACCGCCTTTTACAAACAAGGACAATCTTTCGTTAAAAGTATAATCAGCCTTTGCTATTAAACTCATATCCTTGAAGAAGAATTGTTCCTGTTCAAACAATGCCCTGTTGGTAAAATCGATATATCCTGTAAAACCGCCGAAAATGAATTTTGTACCTGTAGCGATGAAATTCACGTATTTACCTTTTCTAAATTCGAACATATTGAATGAATAAGTTGTCTTGATATGTTTGAAGTTTCCGCTCCACATCAGGTTATAAGCATATAATCCTTCATTAGGATTTAATATGTATGGCGAGTTTGTGAATTGAAATGTAAAAACATTCTTTTTGTCAGATGTCTCGTATGATGAGGCTATACCAAATTGATAACAACTGTAATCGTTCCATGAAGCAGAGCCGAAATAAATGTCTATTGGAGCCAAGTCATAATCCCAACCGCCGACGGCAAGTGTCATTTTACCGGCAGTGAACGACAGATTTTCAGTAGTGTGATATGTTAAATTTATAAAGTCAGTATTGCCGAAAAGATTGTAGAATGAGTTGAAATCATCTGATGCAGGTAATATTTTGTTGAGTCTTTGTCTGAAACTGTATGAGAATTTGTCTGTAATCTGACCTTTCAACACGAAGTTGAGCAATTTGCCGTTGAATCCGCTGTTAGTGATACTGTCGTGTGCAGAAAAAACGAAATCTGCTCTTGCTTCAATACTTAAATTATTGATTTTAAACTTATTGTCCTGTGCATTTGATGTCTTGTGGAATATTGAAACAGTCAGTACAATAATGCTTGCAATCAAGAAAAATTTTTTGTTCATTATTTTAATAATTTTTTGCAAAGGTAGTAAAATATGTTAAAGTCCAATATTTTAGAGGAAAATTATTTCAATTGATGATGTTAAGGTGACAATACAAATATAGACGCACTTGATGCACGTCTATATTTTCAGTAAATAATATAACAAAATGTATTATTCGACTGTTACAGATTTTGCAAGGTTACGTGGTTGGTCAACATTACAACCTCGCATAACAGCAATATAATATGCCAGCAGTTGTAATGGTATTGTGGCGAGTAATGGAGAATAAACCGAGATAGTATCAGGTATTTCTATTACATAGTCTGCCATTTCTTTTATCAAAACATCACCCTCTGTTACTATTGCAATAACTATGCCTTGACGCGCTTTCACCTCTTGTACGTTACTTACTATTTTCTCATAGGTACGTTTGTTGGTAGCTATAAAAATGACGGGTAGTTTAGGGTCAATCAAGGCAATAGGACCGTGTTTCATTTCAGCTGCCGGATATCCTTCGGCATGAATATAGGATATCTCTTTGAGTTTCAATGCACCTTCAAGGGCTACCGGATAATTCTGAAGACGACCGAGATACAAAGCGTTGTTGCTGTCTTTCATAATCTTGGCGACTTCTTTGACTAAATCGCATCTGTCGAGTGTAATTTGTATCTTATCCGGTATGGTGTCAAGTTCGTGTATTACCTCAATAAGTTTGTTTTTAGGAGTGTATCCATTCAGTTCAGCGAGACGTAATGCCAACATTGTCAGTACTGTAACTTGCGATGTAAAAGCTTTTGTAGAAGCTACTCCAATTTCAGGACCGGCATGTGTATAGACTCCTGCATCGGTGGCTCTGGAGATAGAAGAACCAATGACATTGCAAATACCTAAAACAGTAGCGCCTTTTTCTTTGGCAAGTTGTATGGCGGCCAAGGTATCTGCTGTCTCTCCCGACTGTGATATTGCCACTACCACATCATCGGGATATATGACAGGATGACGATATCTGAATTCAGAGGCGTATTCTACCTGGACACGAATGCCGGCAAAGAATTCGATGAGATAACTGCCGACTAAACTCGCATGCCATGAAGTGCCGCATGCTACGAATATGATACTGCGGGCATTAAGTATCTTTTTCTCATAATCCATTATTCCTCCTAATGTCACAGTGCCAAGTTCAGGATGCAGACGTCCGCGCATGGTATCACGCACAGTGGAGGGTTGTTCGTAAATCTCCTTAAGCATGAAATGTTCATAACCACCTTTCTCTATTGATTCTAAGTCAAGTTGTAATTCTTGAATGTTGGGAGTGATGTCAACGTCGCTTATGGTTTTTACATGTAACTCTTCACCGAGTTTTATCTTTGCCACTTGTTCATCTTCCATATAAACCACATGAGTGGTTTTTCCTACTATAGGAGTGGCATCAGATGCTATGAAATATTCATTTTCTCCGATACCTATTACCATAGGACTGCCTTTTCTTGCTGCTATAAGTTCATGAGGATGTCCTTTCTCCATTACAACTATTGCGTATGCACCTACCACTTGAGTTAGAGCTATACGTACTGCTTCAAAAAGGTCAACTTTCTCTGTCAGTTGTACCTCTTCGATGAGATTTGTAAGTACTTCCGTGTCGGTACTTGATTTGAAAACGTAACCTCTTTTTTCAAGAGATTTTTTGAGAATAAGATAGTTTTCAATGATGCCATTGTGTATCAATGCTATTCTATTTGACTGAGAGCAATGTGGATGAGCATTTATGTTGTTGGGTTCTCCATGTGTTGCCCATCTGGTATGGGCTATTCCTATGTTTCCTGATTTGTCCAACGTTTCTGCATAATGCTCTAAATTTGATACTTTACCGCTCGTTTTGTACACATTAAGTTCATCATTGTTAGTGAGTAGTGCTACACCTGCACTGTCATATCCACGATATTCCAAACGTTTCAAGCCGTTTATCAGAATGGGATATGCTTCCTGATTTCCCAAGTATGCTACAATTCCACACATAGTTTGTTTGTTTATAAGGTTTATAATGTTTTTTCGTTAAACATGGCAGAGTCACGTAATATATGTCGTAATTCAACAACTATCTCAAACGACTCTTGTATAATATTGAGATATAGTAAAGATAAATCAATATTTTCTTGTTTGTCCTGTATTCTGTTCATCTGTTTCATACTGATAGCCATAATACTGTCTTCTCTGTTTTTTATACGTTCTATGGCAGCATCAACATCTTTATAATCAGCAGAATATATGGTAATGTTGGTGGCATCTATAGCCCATAACACTTTATTTTTTACTTCGTTCAGCTCTTCTAAATATTTATCGTTAAGAGGAGTGAAAGAATTATCCACATATTCTTTGACAGGGTCGCAAATTCTTCGTAATGAATACAATATTTGTTCTACACAGTTGTAGTTAAGATGAAACCAGGTATTTTTCTTAATGACAAGATTTTCGTCAATCTTACGCATCAGTTGTATCTCCTTGCGTTTCATCACTTTCATCACGTTTTTCTGTTCCTTACATTGTATCAGTAACTTGCGCAAAGTTTTAATGTCTTCTTTGGCAAAAGCGTCTATTATGTTGATATATACATTTTTAAAGAAGTCCAACATATCAGTCATGCTCTTCTTGTTATGTTCCATAAGAGCATTGAGAATAATATTTTTGTCATTTGAGTTGACAGCATTGTCGAAAACAGGGTCTTCGGAAATGTTCTTGTCGTTGCCGTTAATGTCTTTAAGAACGATAAACATTGCTATACCTATCATTACCAAGATGCCTATTACACCTGTATAGTGGAATATCAGAACTATGATGAAGCTGAGCAGTAATGCTGCGATGGCGGTGATGAACCAGCCTCCAATCACCGAGAACATGCCTGTGACTCTGAAGACCGCACTTTCACGAGACCATGCCCTGTCGGCGAGAGATGCACCCATTGTTACCATAAAAGCTACGTATGTAGTTGATAATGGTAGTTTTAACGATGTGCCTAATGCTATTATCATTGATGCTAACACAATACTTACCAAACCTCTGATAAGGTCGAAAGATGCATCATCTTCTATTATTGCTTCTTTTTGATTAAAACGACTGTCGATCCATACCTTGACTTTGTTAGGCATGGCATTGTTTACTGCGCTGATGATGTTGTTTGTTATTCTCACAATGCTTCTTGCGACATGTGAAGACCCGAACTGTTCATCACCGGCATTTTGTTTTGACAGATCCAAAGATGTCTGTAACACAATCTTGGCTTTTTTCGATGTCAGTAATGTAACAGCCATTATTATACCTGCTATTAAAATATATATGAAACTTGCTGTTGCGGAACCATTAAGAGAGAACATGAGATGTTGGTCCAACGGTAATCCGCTTGCTTTGACACTTATATATGTATCGAGACATGCCAATGGCACACCGATGAAATTTACAAGGTCATTGCCTGCAAATGCCATTGCTAAGGCAAATGTACCTATCAATACTATGACTTTTAAAACATTAACTTTTAGGAAGTACAATAGCTGCATCAATATAGTGAGAAAAATAAAAATACATCCCAATAACATCAAGGTGTTTTCATCGATCCAAGATTGTACTTCTTTTGTCATAAATGATGCACCTTTGAGGCCTTTGATAAGCATAAAATACACTAATGCCGTCGTTGCTATACCTCCAAAGATGCCTATTTTCCATTTTAAGTTCTTTTTGTAGTTGAAAGTAAAGATAAGACGTGTGATATATTGTATTATGATGCTGAAAACAAAGGCGATTGCCACAGACAGGAATATGCCAAGTATCATGGTTAGCGCTTTGTCGGTGTTTATCATCTGACTGATACTGCCTTCCACGTTACCTGTGTGTGTCTTGATGATAGCCATGGCAAATGTGGCTCCCAACAACTCGAACACTAATGATACCGATGTCGAGGTGGGTAATCCCAACTTGTTGAAGATGTCGAGTAGGATAAGATTTGATATTACAACAGATAGAAAGATGAATATTACCTCATTGGCATAAAAGAACTCGGGTGCCATGACTCCGTTTCTTGCTATCTCCATCATGCCATTACTTGTCGTCGCTCCAATGATTACACCAATGGCGGCAATAATTGTAACAGTTCTGTATGATGCGGATTTTGTTCCGACAGCAGACGACATGAAATTGCAAGCATCGTTGCTGACACCGGCACATAATCCTAAAATGGCTAATACAATAACGAAAACTAAAATTAGTGGTAATAAAAACTCCATTTTCAACCGAAATTACAAAAAATAATTGGCAAAAATAGACAAAATTTCTTATAAAAGATAATTTTTTTTGTAAAATATGAAACTGAAGAGCCATCTGTCAGGTTAAATTATGAAGATGGTTTGAAAAATTCTATTTTATAAATAAAGCAAGTTTTTCAATTTCTTTTAATTTCTGCAAGTTATATTTAAATATCTATGATAAGACTTTTACGTAGAAGTCCGAATTCAATATATTGGTGGAGCTGTTGTTTATCTATTGTTTGATGAGCATATTAATGAGATATTTTGAGTTGTTGTGAGTAAACACTGAATTTATTTCAATCTTAATTCAAGACAACCGGTATTTACTGTTGTATAATATATTAAATAAAAATCTTATTCTCTGCCCTGCGCATATATTTCTTTTCAAGATCAGTTTTATGGTACAGATAACCTTCGTCGTCGAAATATTTCGCATGGGTCGGACATTTTTTGACACAAGCACCGCATTTTATACAAATTCCCGTAACTTCTGAAAAATCAACAAAAGAGATAGAGCCCATAGGACAACTTTCAGCACACAGACCGCATTTTATGCATGTGCTGCTTGTCTTTGGTTTTACTTTTCTTATGTCAATTTTTACACCACTGTTTGTCTGGGGCTGATAATACCCTGACAAGGCATCACCGTCAACATGAATGGCAGTGTGTTCATATTCGTTTATATTTATTTTTAGAATCTTGTCATACATTTTTGATGCGAAATCTTTTGCAAAAGCAATATCACGTTCATCCGGTCGTCCGGCTGCCAAAGTATATGAAAAGGAATGTTCACAGGAGAAAGCCCCGGCACCTATGGTCATAAAATCATGTTGTTCAAGAAGATTCTTCAATTCTACAAGGGCATTGTCATAAGCTCTGTTGCCAAAGGTGACGACAGGTATTGCAAAGGCAGAGTTGCCATTTATGGTATCTAAATAGTCAAGAAGCAGATTTGGAAGTCTGCCGGCGTAAGTCGGAAGTCCAAAAACCACAATATCTTCCGAAGAAATTTCCGGAAAGGATTGACGGCGTATTGGTAGAGTGAAATCATATGTTTTAGTGATTACAGCAAATAGTCTTGATAATTCATCACCGATTGTATCGACAATTTTTTTTGTAGTTCCTGTCGGACTGAAATAAATCTTATAAATTGAGAATGGTGTCATGGTTGTTTGATGATTCTAAATGCAAAAATAATTACAACTCGTAATATTTGCAAAATGTTTTTTGTGGAAAGAACGAGAGAGTTTTTTAGTGCAATTTTCAAAAACTTGTTGATATGGGTTAAAAGTTAAGATTTTCTAAATTGTACCGATACTGATTTTTTATGATATAATAATAAAAAGTGCTATATTGTTTATTTCTTTGATGTTGTTATAGAAATTATGTTTTTTCTCAATTGTTTGGTTTCAACCTTTGTTTTTCCAATAGCATTATTATTTTATTTTTGACATGATATGACGGTTTCCAATATAATTATGCATAAATAAATTTATTTTCAGGTAACAATTATGATTCAATTATTATTGACAATAGATATAATATCATTAGTGTTGTGTATCATTGAAGTGATGCCGTTAGCTCTGAGGAACTTTTCATCTCTGAATCCCCATAATACAGCAACGAAATCTATTCCGGCATTGGCACTTGTCTTGAAATCGACTTCTGAATCACCGAACATAATAGCATGTTTTTTTTCTATACCAAAAGTCTCAAGAATTTTGAATATGCCATCGGGATGAGGCTTGCGTCTTACAGTTTCGCTTTCGCCGACAACCATGTCATAGAGACCTTTAAAATAATGCTCGCAAACTTCTACTGCAGCGTCATGGAATTTATTGGATACTATTGCGATTTTCTTTCCTTCTGTTTTTAGGCATTTCAATACTTCGATAATGCCGTCGTAAGGTTTTGTCTTGTCGCAACAGTGTGCTGCATAATGTGTCTTGAAGAATTCATAGCAGGTATCGAACTTGTCTTCTGTAATGTCTTCAGGAAGAGATAGTTTTACAAGCTGTTTTACTCCATTGCCAACAAAACTGCAAATTTCGTCCAATGTTCTTTGGGGGTAGCCGTAATGCGACATGCAACAGTTGACACTGTCTTTTAAATCTTCCAATGTATATAATAATGTTCCGTCCAAATCGAAAATAACCAAATCTTTCATGGTAATGTTATTTTGCTGCAAAATTACTGTTTTTTTAATTATGACAATAATTCTTTATTCAGGGCAAAACGAGTTTTGCGGTATCTTCTTCTGTAAAGGATGCAGGTTGTTATGAAATACACAACACTTTGCACACATAAAGCAATCAGTTCATAATGAATGTCTGTTGTCACTGCGCCCATTTCGGAGATATGGATATATCCGGTTATTCCGAATGTTGAAGGGAAAAGATGCGACAGTGTTTTCCATATTAATGGCATACTTTGTACAGGCCAGGACAAACCTGACATGAAAAGCAAAGGTATTGACATGAAAACGAATACAAGTATGAGTGATTCTCTGTCACGGGACAATATGGATAATGTCATGCTGAAAAAGACACATGCGGTTATATATATTGACATGAACGGTAACAATGTTTTCCATTGCCAAATATGAACAAGATTGAAAATTAGCGGTATTAAGCAAACGAGGTAAGCACTAATGATAGCATATATTCCCCAATATGCGCCGGCGCGTCCCAAAACGATTTGTAGCGGTTTGCTGTCGTTTGATGAAAAAATGTTTTTGCCTTTTTTTATTCGTTCGCGTTCGTCTCCGGCAAGCATTCCGACACCTAATACCATAGTTTGTTGTATTATGAGTATCAATACTGCCGGTATCAAGAAAGATGCAAATCCGCTTTGAGTGTTGAACATAGGTACATAGCGGTATTCGATAGGGTAGGAAAATGTCTTGATTTGTTTATCTGTAGCACCGTTGAGGTGTTCAGCCTTGATGTCACTGTTCATGTCTAATGATACTTCTACACATGCGCTATATATGGCTTTGTAATATAGGAATCCGCTCATGTCGGAATAGACATTTATGGTAGCTTGTTGTCCTTCGGACAATTTGTTGTCGAAAGATGAAGGGATATAAATTATGGCGTATGCCTCGTTGCGATGCAGCATTTCTTTAGCTTCTTCCATGTCAGCGCATTGTGCCACTATTCTGATGTCGGCTGTTGCATCAACTTTTCTGATGAACTCACGACTCAAAGAGGAATGTGAGTCATTTACGACAACGGCAGGTACTTCTGTGACTATTTCGTTGTTATATAAGTAAGAATACAACAAAGGATATAAGAGAGGTACGGCGAAGAAGAATAATAATACTCCTTCATCATGAATTATACGTTTGAATTCATAACGCCATACCGTTAATATGTCAATAAACCATCTCATTGTTTTAATTATATGGTATAATGATATTCTGATAAAAATGTCTTCAATCTGTTAATAACAAATAATGGCAAGATAATAAAGAAAAGCAGCAATGCATAGTTGAGCCATGTATAGTGCCATGAAAGACCGTTTAATGCCTGACTGGCATAAATCATGAAATAATGACGTAATGGAAAAAGGTACGACAGAGCTTTCATTGTAGAGGGAAAAGCCATATACGGAAATGAGAATCCTGAGATAGGGAATGACAATACTCCCCACAGAGTTGCGAGACTCAAAGCCCAGCGTAATGAAGGCACCATGGCACAGATGAAGATTGCCAACCCTTGTGATGCTAATATCAATAAAGTGGCTGGCAATAACATTGCCGTAAAACTGCAGTTTAACGGAAATTTATAATATCCATACATTATCATCATATATAATAGTGTCATGATGAGCCATATAAAGAATTGTGGCAACAGTTTGCCGGTCAAGGCTTTGATAATGTTGTTGTTTGACAATGAAAGCCATTCTCCGGCAGTCTCTTCTTTTATTTCGCCGTAGATTGAAAATATGGTGACTTGAAGTATGAGAAGCATAAGTATTCCGGGTAGCATAGTATTGCAGAGATAGACTGAATAGTTGAGTCGAGGGTTATTCAGGGGGTGCATTTCTATTGTAATGGGCTGCAATACTGCCATTGCCTGTTGTTCTGTCAACCCTTGGGCATATAATGTGGCTCTTGTCACGGCACCGGAAGCATATTCCGACATCATTTTCATGTCGCGGTATTCCAACGAGGCAGGTATGATATAAGAAGCCGCTGTATAGAACGACACTACCGGTTGGCGGCTTGCGAGGGCTTGTTCCGTGCTGCCTTTGGGGATATAGTAGAAGGCGTAAATCTCTCCGCGTTGCATGGCTTTCCTTGCTTCAGCAAAACTGTTGTAATATGCAATTATCTTTGTTTGTTGAAAGGCGTCAAGGTTACGTATAATCTGTCTTGTGACAGAGGTGTTATCCTCATCTACTACAGCGGCAGGTATGCTGGTAGGCAGCCCCTCTGACATCATAGTGGTGAAGAATATGAATACCAAAGCAGGAGCTATCATCATGCAGAAAAGATAAAGAGGACGAGATGTCATTCTTCTGCATTCTCTCACTGCTATGGCAAGAATAGTGTTCTTAGACATGGATGTCATTGTTTTTCATTGATTTTATATAGAACGGTCATGCCTGCTTTAAGGTCGTTGATAGGGGACAACGGTATGGCTCTTAATTCGAAAGTACGCAAGTCGTATTGTCCTGTCTGTTTTGTTGCTTTCCATGCGGCATAGTCGCCTATATCTTTGATGTAACTTATCTTCATGACAGCATCAATGTCGAGAGCCGGGATATAAGTGTTTATCTCGCTACCGACTTTAAGGTTTTTGAGATAATCTTCTCTAACATTGAAAGACACCCATTGGTCTTCCGGCATGGCAATATTCATTATGGGAGCGCCGGTACCTACCAACTCGCCTAAATGAGGGAAGATCTCGGTGACTTCGCCATCGGCGTATGCTGTCACAATAGTCTCATCTATATATGATGATACTTCTGCTACAACACCTTCTGCTTGCAATACTTGAGCAGCTGCCATTTTTTTGTCTTCTTCCTGTGCTCCGTTGATGGCGAGGTCATATTGTGCCTTGGCAGCTTTTTCCGTTGCCTTGGCGGCTTCATATTGAGCCTTGGTTTCATCATAACGTTGTTCGCTAACTACACCTTCTTTATATAAGTTGCTAATTCTGGAAAAAGATTTTTCCAAAATCTCGCGTCCTACTATTGCTTTTTGCCATAATTCGTATGCAGCTTGTATCTGTTCCTGCCTTGCGCCTTTTTCGGCTTTTTTATTTTGTGCCATGGCTGCCAATCGTACAGCCTCTGCCTGTTCCATTTTGGCAGTAACTTCAGGAGCCTCTATGATGGCAAGTGTATCTCCTTTATGTACTGTCTGACCTTCCCTTACATTGAATTTCAGAATTCTTCCGGGTACTTTACTTGACACCCTGTATTCCGATATTTCCGCTTGTCCTTGTATTATCTCGTCATTTTTTCCAAAGGCATAAATGCCGATTATACATACTGTTGCTATTATCACTGCCAAGACGAATAATGCAGTGTAGGTAGTTATTTTCTGTTGTTTATCTGTTGTCATATTGTTTGTTATTTTAATTTTCCTATTGCTTTTCTTAAATATGTTGTAGCCATGATATAGTCTATCTTGGCGTCTATGTATTCCGATTTCACGTTAAGCCATGATGTTTGTGCTTCGGTCACTGCAGATGCGGTCACTACGCCTTCTTTGAAACCTATTTCTGCAATGCGCATGTTTTCTTCTGCATCAGCCAATTTGTCGTTGCAGGTGTTCATTAATGACTTTGCCTCTTCTATCTGTTTTTCATATTGTTTTACTTGCAACATTATCATTTCTTTGGTATCTTCAAGTTGTATTTCGGCAATTCTGGCTTCTGCCTCTGCCTGACGTATCTTGTATAATCCTTCTCCCCAATGGAACAAAGGTATCTTGGCAATGATTCCAATATTCCAGAATCCTTTGAATTCGTTTTCAAAACCGTTGAAACATGATGGGTTGCTGACAATGTAACTGCCTGACATGGCTATGGTGGGAAGAAAATCTGAACGTATGATATTGACTTTTTTGTCATAAATCTTGCTTGCTAATAAAAGGCTCGTCAGTTCCGGGCGTTTTTCGAATATTTCTTCTTCTGTATATTCCAAACTGTCGTTGCTGACGATTATCTCATTTATTGTCTGGTCTTCAAGGCTGATGTCGGTGTCAAGCGGCAGTCCGCAGTGTTGGCATAACAACATCTTTGATAATACAAGACCATTACGTGCTTTTAATAAGGTCATTTCAGCATCGTTGAGTTTGACTTTTACATTGAGTTTATCTGCAGTGGTGGCAACACCTTCTTCAACCATTTTTTCAACGTCTGATACAATATCTTTTAATAAGTTTACATATTTCTCCGCCAGTTCGCATTTGTTTGTCAGGGATACTATCTGCCAATAAGCCTGATCTGTTGTTACAATGATTTCGTTTTCTTCGGTATCATATTGAGATTGAGCAAGTTGTTTTGAATAAAGAGCTATTTTGTTATAAGCGCGTATCTTTCCTCCTACATATATGGGTTCTTGTAGCGACAGCATACCACCGTATATGTTTCGTGTATCTGGAGTCAGGCTGTTGGCTATCTCAGTGCCGATGGCATCTAATGTCGCTCCTATGTTGGCACCTTGTATCATGCCAATGATGTTCTGTAATGCAGAACTGTTGCTTATTATATTTAATAGGTATGGGTCTTGAATGATTTGCAGAATGTAATTTTGCAGATTCCCGCTTATGTCGCTTCCAATACTTGATAAAGCATCATATTGACTGTCGCTTATCAAGGCAATGTTTTTGCTGTTATACATATAAATACCTGTAGCTGAGAGTTTTGGAAGATAATTGGTGAATGCTGCTTTTTTTTCGTAATCAGCCATTGTTATCTTTTCTCCCGCAATTTTCAAATCATTGTTATTTTCCAAAGCAAGTTCACGACATTCTTGTAAAGTCATAATTCGTTGTGCATTCAAATTGCTGCTTCCTGTTATGATTAAAAATAACAATACGATAAAGATAGTCTTATGAATTTTCATTTTTTTGATTATATAACAAGTTGTCATTATTATGGTTGCAAAGGTACTACAAAAATAGCATGTCGGATAATGTAAAATAGTTTGTAAAAAATGTAAAAATGTATAAAATTTACAAAAAAAGTCATTATATTTATAAAAATTGATGTATATTTGTCGAAAAAATAGAAATATGTATTCTGATGTTAACATTTTTTCGATATCTGAAGTAAAGGAATTTTTCGTATCAGAAGAATTGATTAGTATTGATGATGATTTTATAATGGCAAGACAATCCGACAATATGAATCAGCAGATGTTGAAATATCCTTGTCGTATCGATGCTTTTTGGGCAGTGTTTTGCATAAAGGGAGATATAAGATTTTCTATTAATCTTAAAGACTATGAGATTCACGACAATACTTTGGTTATTAATATGCCGGGTAACATCATACAGTATAATCCATTGAATGATAGTGTTGATAATCAGGTTGATATGGTTGTTTTTGCCATCTCCAGGGATTATATGTCTGATTTGAGTTTTGATTTGAACAAGGTGTTTGGCGATGTAATGAAAGTATTGAAGAATCCATGTTTTGTTCTTACTGAAGAAGAGATTGTTTTGGCAAGCAAATATGTAAAACTTATTTATGATATTATAAGTGGTGATTTCATATATAAGAAAGAATGTGTCAGGTTACTTATCTCGTCAATATTTTATCTGTTCTCGAGTTTTATCAGAGACAGGCTTAAGAATGAAAAAAGTGAAGACATTAAAGGTTCGTCGCGTCATCGCAAAATGTTTGAAATTTTTATTGCTCTTGTTTCTGAGCATCATCTCAGAGAGAGGAGACTGTCGTTTTATGCCGACAAGTTGTGTATAACGCCGCGATATCTTTCCAAGGTGGTAAAGGATGTAAGTGGAAAATCGGCAGTAGAATATATAGATAAGTTTGTTATACTCGAAGCTCAGCATCTGTTGCGTCACAGTGATCTGGGCATCAAAGAGATAGCTGACAGGCTGAACTTCGAGGATCCTTCTTCTTTTTATAAATATTTCAAGTCGCAGGTTGGCATGACTCCTAATCAATACAGGCGGCAATAATCTAACCTACAAGTTCTTTTTCCATTGTTACTTGTGTTCTTGACGGGCTGAATATATTCATATTCAGTTTATTGGTGATATGTTTTATTGCTTTTTGTGCTTTGATTGAGTTGCCTGACGAATCCAATGGAGGTGCGAAAGATGCTATTCCCATGACACCGGGCATTACACCCATAATGCCGCCTCCCACTCCTGATTTTGCCGGTATGCCGGAAGTGTACATCCAATCGCCTGTATGTTCGTAGAATCCTACCGAAGCTATCAATGACACTATGTGTGAGGTAAATTCGGTGTTGAATATTTGTTTGTTTGTCAAAGGATTCTTTCCTCCGAAAGCTATTGTTGCAGCCATGATGGCGAGTTGTGAGGTGGTCACACCTAATGAACATTGACGTGTATATAAATCCAATGAAATCATGGGGTGGTCATATATTCTGTTGTATTCTTTGAGAAGCCATGTTATAGCTCTGTTGTTGAAGTTCGTTTCCGTCTCCGATTTATACAATTCGTCTATTAATCTTGGGGTACTGCCACACAACTCTTTGATATTATTGACTATAGCTTCCCACTTCTCGTCACTTTTGCCTGTAGGTTTTACGATACTGCATGCTGCTATGGCTCCGGCGTTGACAAGAGGCGTGGAAGGATGGTCATTCTCGAGTAAAATGGCGAAAATTGAATTGAAAGGAAGACCGGTCGCATCGCAACCTATCTTGTCAAGAATCTCCTGTGTTCCATATTGTCGCATTGCTAAAATGGCAGTTGGTACTTTGGAGATAGATTCAATGCCGAATATATAGTTTGTGTCGCCACGTTCTATAATGCTCCCGTCGTTGAGACAGACCGTTATGCCGAACAAATTACTCGGTACATTGGCAAGATATGGAATATAGTCGGCATTGGCACCGCTTTTCTCGTCCTTGAATTTATAATAAGCCTCGTCTATGGCTTCCGTAATTTGTTGTTTTGTTATTTTGCTTATCATAATGTTGATTGTGTTGTGATGTGTAAAATGGGGTTGTGCTAAATCGGCTAGACACAACCCCAAAGAATCTTTATATTGTTTTTATTTGCGTTATCTGTTGATAATCATTTATTTATTCTGATTATTACAGCGATTTTGATTTTTGTCTTTAGCACAACGTTGAGTCCCTCCGTGGTTGAATTTTTGTTTAGGATGCTCGTTCTTGTTGACACCTATACGTAACTGTGTAGGATATTCTAATTTATCGAGTTCCTGTACAGCCATCCTGATGTCGTTTAACAACATGTCAGCCATGTCTCTGCTGAATCCTTGACGGCAAACTATTCTCATTACCACGGTGTTCTCCATATTCATCGGCAAAGTGTAGGCCGGTACCATCCATCCGTTCTGTTGTAACTTGTATTGCAAGTCATACAATGTCCAATTGGACACTTTGTCGTACTCGGGCTTTAACATCCATATAAACAATGGATTTACTACCTCTTTGCTGTAATTCTGGAATTGAGGCATTTTTCCTATCTCCTCATGCAAATATTTTGTAATATCCATACAGTTTTGCTGTATGGTTTTGTATCCTTGGAATCCTAATCTTATAAATTGATAATATTGACCAAGTATCTGAGCTCCTGGACGTGAGAAATTTAGCCCAACCTGTGTGATATCTGCTCCAAGATAATTGACACTGAATGACATGTCTGAAGGCAGATATTTTTTGTCACGCCATATTGTCCATCCCAGACCTGGATAAACAAGACCGAATTTGTGTCCAGATGTACTGATTGACAACACATTGTTGAGGCGGAAGTCCCATTTTACTTCAGGATATAGGAAAGGCATTATGAATCCGCCTGAGGCTGCATCTACATGTATGCATAATTCATTGCCAGTCCTTTTGTTGTAGTCAGTCACCATTTTGTCTAGTGTTTCTACATCATCGTTCATGCCGGTCCATGTGACACCGGTTATAGGAACTATACAAATGGTGTTCTCGTCGCACAATTTCATGGCTTCTGCCGGGTCGAGAGTAGGATGTTCTTTAGTCAGTGGCACTGTACGCATTTCTATTTGCCATAACTGTGAAAATTTTTCCCATACCACTTGAAATGCACTAGATATTACGAAGTTGGGTTTGTCGTAAGCTTTGTTTTGTGCTTTACGTCTGTCTCTCCAACGCAACCATGCCGACACTCCACCAAGCATACATGCTTCAGAAGAACCTATGCCAACAGCACCTGTTTTCCATTTTGAAGCTTCCGGTGTGTTCCATAAATTTGCAATGATATTGACACATTTTTGTGCCATCAGGGCGACTCTAGGATATTCTGTCTCGTCGATGTAATTCACGTTGATTGCTTCATTCATCAGTCGTGTTGCATATTCATCCATATAAGTCGTTACGAATGTTGCAAGGTTGAGTCTTGGCTGTGTTTGCGGGAATGTTTCGTCTTTAACCATTTGATAGGCCACCTGCGGTGTCGTGGGACCATCCGGTATTCTGTCTGTAGGTGCAGGATTGAGCATGACATCTGTAGCAAAAACATTGCTTCTTGCATCACCTTCTCTAAAATTATTGTCTTTCATCTTTATATTGTTTTTAATTTACTAATCAAAAACAAGACTTATTGTCTTTTGTTCGTCATTTTTGTTTTATTAACTTGTATTTATGATGTCTTTGTGTCGTTAAAATAACTAATTTTGCAGTTGTGGAAGATTTTTATAAATCATATTATAATAATGATGATCGTGTTCGACATCTTATTGATTGTCTGAATGATAATGGTAATATAGCATGTCCCGGACTTTACGGTTCATCCAAGGCTTTCGTGTTGAATGCTGTCTTTTCCAAGATGGGGGGCAAGCATTTTGTGATTTGCGGTGACAAGGAGAAAGCTGCGTATTTTTATAATGACCTTGAAAACATTCTCAATGAACGCGATATGGATTACAGTAAGAAGAGGATATTGTTTTATCCTACTTCTTATAAACGTCCTTATGAGCCGGAGAAAGCCGATAATACGTATATCTTGTCGCGTACCGAGGTGTTGCAACGGGTATCTGTCAATGATATCAGAACGGTGATAGTGTCTTATCCGGAGGCTCTTGCCGAAATGGTGGTGCAGCGTGACACTCTTGAAAATAACGCCAAAGTACTTAGTGTAGGGGATATCATCAATATGGACAATCTTACCGATGCACTTTTGGATTGTGACTTTGAACATGCAGACTTTGTTGTCGAGCCGGGACAATTTGCCATACGTGGCGGCATAGTAGATGTGTTTTCTTTCGCTAATGATTTTCCTTATCGTATTGAGTTTATGGGTGATGAGATAGATTCTATAAGAAGTTTCAACCCTGCAAACCAATTGTCGATAGAAAAATTGGACAAGATAGTTATCATGCCTAATTTGCAGGAAATGAAATCTTCTTATCATAGGGTTTCTATCATGGATTATCTCGACAGAAATTCCGTTATATGGGTGGAAGAAGGAGAATATCTTGCTGAGAGAGTTAATGCTGAATATGACAAGGCTCTTAAAATATATGAAAGTTTTGAAGAAAAGGACAATACTTTCGACAGGATGTTTTGTAAGGGCTATTCCATTATAGAGAAAATGAGTTCTTTTAAAACGGTAAGTTTTGGTTCATATCTGGATAAGAAAGACAAAGAAGTGGTGACTTTCAATATAATTCCACAGCCGGTCTTTAATAAGAATTTCGACTTGCTGTTGGCGGATTTGGAGAAGTTGAAAGCAGATGATTATAAGGTGTTCTGTTTCTCTGAGAGTAAGAAACAGTTGAACCGTATTCAAAGCATACTCAATGATATACGTCATATTGATGACTCACATAACGACTTTGTTCCGGTATTGTATTCCATACAGGCAGGTTTTGTCGATATTGACTTGAAGATTTGTTGTTACACTGATCATCAGATTTTTGAGCGTTATCATCGTTTCCATATAAGAGACGGCTACGCAAACAGTCAGGCTATAACAATCAAGGAATTGTATAACCTGAAGCCAGGAGATTTCGTTACGCATATTGACCATGGTATTGGTCGTTTTGACGGTTTGGAAACCATTACCAACAACGGTAAACAACAGGAGGCTTTGCGTCTTATCTATCAGAATGGCGATATTTTGTATGTCAGTATTCATTCTTTGCATCGCATAGCAAAATACTCAGGTAAGGACGGGGCGGAGCCTGCATTGAGCAAACTTGGCTCCAACGCGTGGAACAGATTGAAAAACAAGACGAAAAGTCATGTTAAAGATATTGCACGTGAATTGATAAAACTATATGCCGAACGTAAGAATTCCAAAGGTTATCAATTTATGCCGGATTCGTATCTTCAAACTGAATTGGAGGCGACTTTCATGTACGAAGATACTCCAGACCAGTTGAAAGCGACTTTGGACGTGAAACATGACATGGAGTCGGAAGCTCCAATGGACCGTTTGGTATGCGGCGATGTGGGCTTTGGCAAGACTGAGGTGGCTATTCGTGCTGCCTTCAAGGCAGTGTGCGACTCCAAACAGGTGGCTGTCCTCGTTCCTACAACAGTGCTAGCATTGCAACATTATCATACTTTCTCAAACAGATTGAAAGGCTTTCCCGTAAATGTTGATTATCTCAATCGTTTTAAAACTGTCAAAGAACAAAAGAAAACTCTTGAAGACCTTGCTTCCGGTAAAGTGGATATTTTGATTGGTACACACCGTATTTTGGGTAAGGATGTTAAATTCAAGGATTTGGGTCTTCTTGTCATCGATGAGGAGCAGAAGTTCGGAGTCTCTGCCAAAGAGAAACTCAAACAGTTGAAAACCAATGTCGATACTCTTACTATGACGGCAACGCCCATACCTCGTACATTGCAGTTTTCAATGATGGGTGCTCGCGACATGAGTATTATCACCACATCACCGCCTAATCGTTATCCTGTTGAGACACAATGTCATGTCTTTAATCCTGAGGTGATACGCGATGCTATTCAGTATGAATTGGCACGTGATGGTCAGGTCTTTTTCGTGCATAACAGGGTACAGAACATTCAGGATGTTTACGATATGATAGTGTCTTATGTACCGGGTGTGAAAATAGCCGTAGGTCATGGTCAGATGGAAGGGGACAAATTGGAAAAGATAATGTTGGACTTTATAGATGGCAAATATGATGTGTTGTTGTGTACTACTATCATAGAGGCAGGACTTGACATTCCGAATGCCAATACCATTATTATAAATGAGGCTCAGCGTTTCGGACTCAGTGACCTGCATCAGTTGAGAGGCAGGGTGGGGCGTTCCAACAAAAAGGCGTTCTGTTATCTTTTGACGCCTCCAATGCCGATGCTTAATGATGAGGCACAGAAACGATTGCGTGCGATAGAAGAATTTTCCGACCTCGGCAGTGGATTTAATATCGCATTGCGTGACCTCGACATACGCGGAGCCGGTAACCTCCTTGGTGCAGAACAGAGCGGCTTCATCAACGATATCGGCTTCGAGACATATCATCATATTCTCGATGAGGCTATTCTCGAACTTAAAGAAACTGAATTTAAAGATTTGTTCGAACCTCAGCAAGACAAGAAATTTGTCTCAGACTGTGTCATTGAATCGGATATGGAGATATTGTTGCCTCCGGAGTATGTGGAATCTTCAACGGAAAGAGTAAGTCTTTATACGGAACTAGACCATATACAGAATGAAGAAGGTCTGCAACGTTTTGTCAGTCAGATTACTGACCGTTTCGGTACACCGCCTCGACAGACGATAGATCTTGTCGATACTGTCAGACTTCGATGGATGGCACGTGACCTCGGTTTCGAGAAAATAGTCCTTAAAAACGGCGTGATGACATGTTATTTCGTGGCTAATCAGGAATCGGGATATTATAGTACTGACATGTCGATGAATATTATTCGTTATGTCACTGAGAATGCAAGATTTTTCAAGATAAAGGAAGTTAATGACAAGGTGCTGCTTTATGTCAAAAATGTGGATTCTGTGTCAAAGGCGATGTCTGTGCTTGCCGCCATGTTGAAAGCATGCAACTGAAATTAACAATATATGTCCGTGTTCAAAGGCAATATTTTTAATAATCTTGCTTTATATGATTAAATGTATTAATTTTGCTATCTGAAATAAACAAACTGTAAATTATGAATTTGTTATTTATTGGCGGACTTGGCACCGGAGAGATTCTCCTGATAGTATTGGTGGTATTATTGCTTTTTGGTGGCAGGAAATTGCCGGAGTTGATGCGTGGTCTCGGGCGCGGTGTCAAAGAATTTAAAGATGCTGTCGAGAAACCACTCGATGACGACAAGGATAAAGATGATAATTCTGCCAAAAAAGACTGATGTCTTCGATGAACCGCAAAGTCGATAAGGACTCTGAATGTGAAATGAGTTTCGGAGATCACCTTGAAGAACTTCGCAAGGTGCTTATTCATATTGGAGTAGCTTTCTGCATTGTTTTTCTTGTTTTGTTTTCTTTTTTCAAGGGTGTCATTCTCGACTTGGTATTTTATCCGTCACAGCCCGGTTTTATTACCAATCGTTTGTTGTCAGCCTTGGCACAAATTACCGGCATTGAAGGACTTAACATCAATGTCTCAGGTGTTGAGATTTACAATGTTAAGATGGCAGGACAGTTCATGTTGCATATAAAAGTGTCTGCCGTAGGTGCACTGATATTGTGTTTCCCTTATATCATCTCACAGTTATGGGGCTTTGTGAAACCGGCTCTTAGCAAGAATATCAGACGGAAAAGCCGCCGTATAGTATGGGAAATAGTGCTATGGTTCTTTATTGGTACCATGTTTTGCTATTTTATTGTAGCTCCATTGGCAATCAACTTTCTTGTAAATTATGAAGCCAATGAAGCGATTAATAATATCATAGAGATAGATTCGTATATAGGAACGGTATTGGGGGTGTCGTTTGCAGGTGGTCTTATTTTTCAACTGCCGCTTCTTGTCCGTTTTCTTGCCTCTGTCGGATTGATAACTTCTGAATGGATGCGTCGTAATCGAAAAATTGCCATAGTAGTGCTTCTTGTCATTTCAGCATTGATAACACCACCCGATGTTATGAGTCAGTGTCTGATTTTCCTGCCGTTTTACCTGCTGTATGAATACAGTATCACAATAGCAAAACGTGTTGAGAAAGAAAATATCTGATTTACATGAATTTATAAAATCAAGCAATATAAATATTCATACCTTTTTATATAATGTAAGAAGATAAAAAATGAGGTTTGATATTAATGCCTAAAAAGTTGTGGAGGATACCGGACTCGAACCGGCCACCTTCAGATTGCGAACCTGACGCTCTACCAGATGAGCTAAACCCCCAATTCATGGCGCAAAAGTAAACAAAATTGTCGTTGCTTCATATCATTAATGTAAAAATTTGATGTATTCTTTTTTAAATATCAGAGAATCAACTTAATATCTGTTTAACTTTTTTGACTATGCCTTCATCATCCATGCCATATAAAGAATACAACTCTTCAGGTGAGGCATGTGTGACGAAACAGTCGGGAATGCCGATCATAGTGATATGAGTATTGTATTTGTGTTCCTGAACAAAACGCATGATACTGCATCCGAAACCTCCGTTCAACACACCGTCTTCTATTGTCATTACCTCTTTGAATTCTGATAATACTTGATGTAATATTTTGTCGTCCAATGGTTTGAGAAACCGCATGTCGATATGTGTGACATTTATTCCTTCTTTTTCGAGAGTCTTTGCAGCTTTTGCAGCAAAGTTGCCTGTATGTCCAAGACTAAGTATGGCGATATCATCGCCTTGTTTCAATATGCGTGCTTTTCCTATTTCAATATTGTCGAAGTTTTCTTTCCAATGTCTTTCCGTGGCTTTACCTCTTGGGTATCGTATTGATATCGGACAGTTGACATATTGGGCGGTATATAACATGTCGCGTAACTCGTTCTCGTTCATGGGGGCAGCGACTATCATGTTAGGCACGCAGTTAAGATATGACAGGTCGAAGATGCCGTGGTGTGTGGCACCGTCTCTTCCCACAATGCCTGCTCGGTCAATGCAGAATACCACATGTAAGTCCTGCAGTGCCACGTCGTGGATGACTTGGTCGTAGGCTCTTTGTAGAAATGTAGAATAGACAGTACAATAAGGTATCATTCCTTCAGCAGCCATGCCGGCGGCGAATGTCACTGCATGTTGTTCTGCAATGCTGACATCGAAAGTTCGTTCCGGAAATTTCTCCATCACAGGAATGAGGTTGCTTCCTGTCAACATGGCGGGCGTGATAACTGTTATCTTGTCGTTTCTTTCAGCAAGTTCCAACATCGTCTCGCCGAAGACGTCTTGATAAAGTGGTATTTGATGGTGAGGCACTTCTCCTGTGACACGGTCGAATCTACCGGGAGCATGATATAATACCTGTTCATGTTCAGCTTTCCAAAAACCTTTGCCTTTTGTTGTCAATACATGCAACAGACGTACGCCATTAACTTTTTTAACAGCTTCTATCATAGGCAGCAGTTCGTTGAGGTCGTTGCCGTTGACAGGACCGAAACATTGTATGTTGAAAGCCTCAAATAATGGGTTGGAGAAATCTGTACTGTTGTGTTTGTCGGCTTGTCGCAGAAGATAATCTTTCAAGGCGCCGGCACTCTTGTCTATGGCGATGCCGTTGTCGTTGAGTATGATGAGGAGGTCCACGTCGGCAGTGCCGGCATGATTCAATGCTTCGAAAAACATGCCTCCCGTTATTGCCCCGTCGCCGACGACTGCAATATGATGTCTGTCTTTATGTCCAAGTAATTTATCTGCTGTCGCCATACCGAGGGCAGCAGACAAGGCAGTGGAGGAGTGCCCGGTCCCGAAAGCGTCATATTCACTTTCTTTCATGACGGGAAAGCCGCTGATGCCGTTTAACTTGCGTAATGTATTGAACCTGTCGCGTCGTCCGGTGAGTATCTTGTGTGCGTATGCCTGATGTCCAACGTCCCAGATGAGTTTGTCGTCAGGAGTGTTGAAGATATAATGCAATGCTATTGTCAATTCTACGGCACCTAATGACGAGCCTACATGCCCGGGATTGACAGACAATTCATCCAAAATAAAATTACGCAACTCCTCTGCCAATATTGGCAATGAATTGATGTCCAACGCACGTAGGTCTTTGGGACTGTTGATATTCTCTAACATCAGGTGTTTGTGGTTTTCTTTGTCAATACATCATATCCATGAAATTGTAGCCGTCATCAAGACCGAGTTCTGCTCTTACCTCTTCAGACAGGTTGGCAGGACTCCATGCAGGCTCGAAAGTAAGTTCTATCTCTGCAGATTTTACTCCCATAATGACTGAGACTTTCTCTTTTACAAAGGCAGGCAAGGTCTCAGCAACAGGACAGTTGGGAGTGGTTACAGTCATGAGAATCTTTACATTGGCATCATCGTCAATGTCGATGTTGTAAATCAAACCGAGATGATAAATGTCCACCGGGATCTCCGGGTCGTAGATGCCGCTCAATACTGCAATGATGCGTTCTTTTAAATTTTCTTTATCTTCCTGTGTCATTGTTATGCTGTTTTGTTGTTTGTTATTATGTAAAACTTTGATGTCACTGTTCTTTCATCACTTTGGCATACAACATCATTTGTTTTACCATGGACAGGAGTCCGTTGGAACGTGTTGGCGACAAGTGTTCCTTGAGACCTATTTTGTCGAGAAAGGAAAGGTCGGCAGCGAGGATGTCGTCCGGAGTCTGTCCGGAAAAAACTTTTATCAAAAGGTTGATGATGCCTTTTGTTATTACTGCATCGCTGTCGGCAGTGAAATAAATCTTGCCGTCTTTTTTTTCGGCATGAAGCCAAACCCTCGACTGACAGCCGTTGATGAGGTAGTTGTCATTACGGTATTGAGGGTCTATTACAGGACATTCTTTGCCCATCTCTATTATCATGGAATAACGGTCCATCCAGTCATCGAGCATGGAAAAATCGTCAACGATAGAATCTTGTATCTCTTTTATTGTCATAATATTATTTTTATCTTAACATTGAAGATGCTTTTTTTACTGCTTGAACGAAAGAATCAACCTCTTCAATGGTGTTGTACATGGCGAAAGAAGCTCTCACTGTGCCCGGGATGTCGAAGAAAGTCATCACGGGTTCAGCACAATGATGTCCTGTCCTGACAGCAATACCCATTTTATCGATAAGAGTACCTAAATCGTATGGATGTATTCCATCAATAATGAACGACACGAGACCGTTGCGTTGAGGTGCTTCTCCTATAAATCTTAAACCTTCAATCTCAGACAAAAGACTGACAGCATGATTCAACAAGGCAGTCTCATGAGCGTCAACAGCTTCTCTGTCAAGACTTTGAAGGAACTTTACTGCTGTTTCAAGACCTAACGCAGCTCCTACATTGGGAGTCCCGGCTTCAAATTTGAAAGGTACTGAATTGAAAGTGGTATTTTCGAAACTTACTTTGTCAACCATTTCTCCTCCGTATTGATAAGGAGGCATTTTGTCGAGCCATTCCATCTTGCCGTATAAACATCCTATCCCCATGGGTGCATACATCTTATGCCCGGAAAAGACGAAAAAGTCACAGTCAAGTTCTTGAACGTCGATGGTCTGATGTGCTATGGATTGTGCACCGTCTATTATCACAGGAATACCATGATAATGAGCCATGGCTATCATTTCTTTTACAGGATTGACGGTGCCTAAGGTGTTTGATATATGAGTTATGCTGACTAATTTAGGTCTTTCCTGAAGCAGCCTTTCGTAATGGTCAAGGTCGAGTACTCCCTTTTTATCCATCTTCACCACTCCAAGTATTCCTTCTTTTTGACTCAACATCTGTTGCCACGGTACCATGTTGGAATGATGTTCCATTGCTGTGACTACCACTTTGTCACCTTTATTAATCAAAAGCCTTCCGAGAGATGTAGCCAACAGGTTCAATGACTCTGTTGTTCCTCTTGTGAATATTATCTCGCGATAATCTTTGGCATTTATGAAACTCGATATGCTTTTTCTTGCATTCTCGTATGCTTCCGTTGCCATCTGGCTGAGGTAATGCACACCTCGGTGTATGTTGCAATTCTCGTTTAGGTAGTAATTCCTTTCGCGTTCTATGACGCAAATAGGTTTTTGTGTTGTTGCAGCATTATCCAGGTAAACCAAAGGCCTGCCATAAACCTTTTGATTCAAAACTGGAAATTGTCTTCGAATGTCGTTGATGTCGAACTGTATGCTCATATCAGATTTTACTCAAATCTATTTCAAAATTATATTCCTTAGGCATATTGCACTGGAACACGCAGGTGTCGCAACTTGACAGTTCACCTTTCAATCGACGCTTTATCATATCGTCGATGCGTTCCTGCAGTTTGTCTATTTTTATGTTGTTGCTAATCTCTGCCGCAAAGGCATACATTAGAAGCATGCGGGCGTTTGCCTTGCTGATGCCTCTTTGTCTCATGTAAAACATTGCCTCTTCATCGAGTTGTCCTATGGTAGAGCCATGAGAACATTTGACATCGTCGGCATAAATCTCCAAGAAAGGCATGGTGTTTACTTTTGCTGAAGAGGTCAGTATAATGTTGCTGTTGTTCTGATAGGCGTTAGTATGTTGAGCGTCGGGAGCTACATAAACATGACCGTTGAAAACAGCTGTCGCCTCGTCGTCGAGTATGCCCTTGAAACGTTCGTTGCTGTTGCAGTCGGGAACGTTATGATTGACTCTTATCTGATTGTCGATATGTTGTTTCTTGTCCATGAGATAAAGACCGTAAACCTGAGTGTCGGCGCCTTGTCCGTCGAGGTCAACGTGTACGTTGTTGCGTATCATGCCTCCGTTGAAACTGATAATACACGACATCAGACTGCTGTCTTTAAGCTGTTTGGTGGTGTTGCTGTTGATGAAAACAGTCTCATTGTTGAGATTTTGAAGTTTATAAGTCTCAAGATGGGCATTTTCTCCTATGACAGTCTCGGTGAATGAGTTGACGAGGCTCGCATTGTTGCTCATGGTGTCATCGCAATCCACTATGCACAGGTTGCTGTTTTCTTCCAATATTATTAGGTTGCGTGTCTGGATGAGTGGGTTGTTGACATTGTCTATCAATTTTATGATTTGTACCGGTTTCTCTGCCGTGACATTGGCAGGTACGAAGATGAAGAATCCGTCCTGCCACAAGGCGGTGTTGATGTCATAGAATCCATTGTCCTCATCAGTACGGCAGGAGCCGAAATATTTGTCGAACAGGTCCGGATGTTGTATCATGGCGGCTCTGCTGCTTCCAATAATGATGCCGTTGTCGAGAGTTCTCAAGATGTTGTCGTCAGCCAAACGTCCGTTATACATTGTAATCACCTCAGTGTCGAAGTCTTGAATAACGCAACAGAAGTCTTTCCTGTCATGTGATGGCTGTTCTTCATACAGTTGATATGATTCTGACAGGTTTTCTATGATTTTAGAGTTGCGCCAGCGTTCCATTTTGCGTGTAGGGAAGCCGTTTTGTGAGAAATGTTCCAAAGCCTCATTTCTCAGTGTCGTCACTTTGGCTGTATCTTCGCCGGCTTTTCTTTTCAACAGTTCGTCGCCATAATCGAGGATTCTGCGTTTTAAGGTCTCCGGTATGTTATCTGTGTTATCCATTATTATCATTTTATTATCCCATTAGACCCTTAACCCATTCGTAGCCTTTTGCCTCGAGTTCTAAAGCGAGGTTTTTGTCGCCCGATTTTACTATACGGCCGTCGTACATCACATGAACGAAATCCGGAACTATATAGTCGAGAAGACGTTGGTAGTGAGTGATGACAATGAAAGCATTGTCGTTAGTATGTAGCTGATTTACGCCATTGGCGACAATACGCAGGGCGTCGATGTCAAGACCGGAGTCTGTCTCATCCAATATGGCAAGTTGTGGCTCGAGCATCGCCATCTGGAATATTTCGTTCTTTTTCTTCTCTCCTCCGGAGAATCCGACATTGACGAATCTGTTTTGTAACTTGTCCGTTATTTCCACCATTGCTTGTTTCTCTTTCATTGTCTTGAGAAAATCAACCATGGAGACGGGAGGAAGTCCCTGATATTCGCGTTTGGCGTTGATAGCGGTACGCATGAAGTTCTGTATGCTGACACCGGGTATTTCTACAGGATATTGGAAACTGAGGAATATACCTTCGTTGGCTCTTTCTTCAGCAGACATGTCAATAATATTCTTGCCCTTATACCATATCTCTCCTTCAGTTATCTCATAGCCTTCTCTGCCGGTGATGGCTGCTGCCAGGGTGCTTTTCCCGGTGCCGTTGGGACCCATTATGGCATGTATCTCGCCCGCATTGACATCCAAATTAAATCCCTTTAATATTTCTTTGCCTCCTATCGAGACGTGTAAATTCTTGATGCTAAATAACATAATGCCTTTATTTTTAATATTTTATTATCCTACACTGCCTTCTAATGTAATAGATAACAGTTTTTGTGCTTCAACAGCAAATTCCATAGGCAGTTTGTTTAAAACGTCTTTTGCATATCCATTGACAATCAGACCTATGGCTTTTTCTCTGCCTATTCCTCTTTGGTTACAGTAGAACAGCTGGTCTTCAGATATCTTGGATGTAGTGGCTTCATGCTCGAGGATGCTGCTGTCGTTGCCGCATTGCACGTATGGGAAAGTGTGAGCGCCACATTTGTCGCCGAGCAACAAGGAATCGCATTGTGAGAAGTTGCGGCAGTTGGTGGCGTCCGGTGCTATGCGTACAAGTCCTCTGTAACTGTTTTGACTGTATCCTGCTGATATTCCTTTTGAGATGATGGTGCTGCGTGAGTTCTTGCCTATGTGAATCATTTTGGTACCTGTGTCTGCCTGTTGATGATTGTTGGTCACGGCGACGGAATAAAATTCACCTATGCTGTTGTCCCCTTTCAGTATGCAGCTCGGATATTTCCATGTTATGGCAGACCCGGTTTCTACCTGTGTCCATGATATTTTAGACCTGTCGCCTCGGCAGATGCCTCTTTTCGTTACAAAGTTGAAAATACCGCCTTTTCCGTCTTTGTCGCCGGGATACCAGTTTTGCACAGTAGAATATTTGACTTCTGCATCAGTCTCTGCAATAATCTCGACTATGGCTGCATGTAGCTGATTTTCATCGCGTTGTGGTGCGGTGCAGCCTTCCATGTAACTGACGTATGCACCTTCGTCGGCAACGATGAGTGTCCTCTCAAATTGCCCCGTGTTGGCAGCATTGATACGGAAATATGTCGATAACTCTATTGGGCATCTCACGCCTTTAGGGATGTAACAGAATGAGCCGTCGCTGAAAACGGCGGAGTTCAATGCAGCAAAGAAGTTGTCGGTATGAGGCACAACAGTACCTAAATATTTCTTTACCAATTCCGGGTGTTGTTTTACTGCCTCGTTGAACGACATGAAGATAATGCCGTATTTGGTAAGAGTGTCTTGAAATGTCGTCTTTACCGAAGTGCTGTCCATAACTGCATCTACTGCAACGCCGGAAAGTCTTTTCTGTTCGTCCAACGAGATGCCTAACTTGTTGAAAGTGTCAAGTAACTCCGGATCTACTTCGTCCAAACTTTGCAGTTCTTTGCGTTTTTTGGGAGCAGCATAATAGATGATGTCTTGATAATCAATATGAGGAATGTCAAGATGTGCCCAATCAGGCTGTTTAAGAGTTAACCAGTGTCTGTATGCCTTCAAACGAAATTCCAATAACCATTCCGGCTCTCCTTTTTTCTTCGAAATGAGTCTTACAATATCTTCATTCAGTCCCTTAGGAATGAATTCGGTTTCAATGTCAGTAACAAAACCAAATTCATAATCCTTGTTGGTAACTTCTTCTATTATATTCCCTTTTGGATTTGAATCCATGCTTTTTGTTTTTTTTGATTAAATGCAAAGATACACCTTTTATTAATACGCTATGCCTTTTTTTGAATAAAATGAATGTAAAAACCTTTTATAAGATTGTGTTTTCATAATATGCAGCACGTACTGTAATTCGTGTATATATGTATAAAAACAAATTGGTTTTATGATACTGTCCCAAAAAGTGTATAAAATTTTACACACTTTTTGAAACACTACCTATTTGTCAAATGATACAATATGGATATAGAATTTGCCAAGTAAATTATTCTAAATCTCAAACACGTGTTTCTCTCTCAGAAAAAATTAAATATTATCTGGCAAGGCAGAGAGCCGTTGAGTTATCGGAATTTGAGGTAAAACATTCCATGCAAACTAACTTCACATTAGTCAATCAGAGGTAAATAGATTTGTTCAAGCAATATTATGTGTTCGTTGGGTTTTCATTGGATGGTAATAATATAGTCAATGATTTCCATCGTGTATTTTACCAATGGGAACGGAACTCTGATATGATAATGGAAAAATTGAGTTTGTGCAGAGAACACGGTTTAAGTATTGGCTGCATTGTAGTGGGTGGTAAGAAACATATAGTACATATTCTGGAATTGTATAATTTCTTATCGGAAAGCAATCTGAACTTCAAATTCAATCCCATCTTTTTAGCGGGAAAAGCCGTCAATAATGCGGACAAATACAGCGTAACATCTGGAATATGTAACTATGGCAATAGAATTGTTCGATTGTGGTTTTACGATAAAGAACATTGAATTACAAAATCTAAATTTGTATGGATTGCAAGTAATCTTGTAACCAAACATACCGCGGGTTATATGTCAGGACAAATTGTCATTATAATTTTCTTGCCATAACGCCTATCGGAGACGTTATGTCTAACGGTCGTTTTTGTGATAATAGTTTTAATCAATATTCATACAACAATCTCCAGACGAAAGCTTGTTTGGATTTTGTCTATGGTAAATAAAAGTGATAGTTATAAACGATATTATAATATTGAGAATAGTACATGTTCCAAGTGTGAATTTTTTTTATAATTTGTCATGGTGGTTGCATACATGAGGCTTTTTAAAATTTCGGAGATTTTAAATCAAAAACTTTCTTGTGTTCTGCAAACAAGAAAAATTTTGCTTATATTTTCTACACTGAAAGAAACGGAGATTAGTGTGTGAATTTTTATAAAAAAGTGTTTTATTATTAAAAATTAATTATCAATAAGTATAACAATCTGCCGAAATCCATTAATTGTTTTATGCTTTTTCCCGAAATTCATCGATTTTTTCATGTCTTGCAATTTTAAACCTATTTTTAAGTTATTAAGGATAAATTGTTAATTTTGTGAAATAATTTTTTTAGATGAAGAATAAAAAAGGCATAGCGTTTTACCTTGTCAGGGTTTTGTTGGGAATTGCAATTCTTGTGATACTGTCTTTTTTGATATTATATCTCTCGGTTCCTTCCTACAGATTTGAAGACCCTGTGGCATTTCACGGAGGTTTTATTTATAATCCTTATAAATCTGATAAGGATAATTGGCATTATTATGACTTCAGATCTGATACCATTGATGAACAGGGCTTTGATGTCTGTGAATATGGTTATGGATTATCTAAGACACGTTATCTGTGTATTGGAACTAAAGATAAACGTAAGATAGATTATCCTTTCTTTCAAAATATTCATTATAAACAATTTAACATCGATGAATTGCAAAAAAAATGTCGTTTTGCAGTGCCGGCATATATTGATAAGGGTTTTAAATTAAGGGAAATGCGATATCTTTCCCATTACAGGCTTTTAGAGGTGTTAAATGCTGACTGTCAAGCTGTTAACTATTGGGATGAGGCGTTGTCTCATGGTGTTAGAGTCAATATATTAGCTTCTTGCGGCAATAATGCTGAAGATGTTAAATATGTTACCGTGGTTAATGCTGAAGAAGTTGACAGCGTATATGCGGCTTTAGAGTCAGGTGATAGTTATGCATTTGCTTATCAAAGAGATATAAAAGACTTGCCGGCGTTGGACTTTGTTCATCTTGATGGAGATACAGTGACGCTTCAGGTTTCGGAGAAAGCCGCTGTGATACGTTTTGTTGGACAAAACGGAGTGGTGAGAGACAGTGTCGTTAATAGTGAGACAGCGTCATATTGTTTTGCTCCGGATGATACATATATTCGTGCCGAATTGGTCTTTGATGATGGTACTGTTATGTATCTCAATGCTTTGTTGAGACATCCGTATCAATATTATTTCGATCCCAACATGGCTGTTGTCATGAAAGGAAGGACAATGCTGATGCGGGTGGTTTATATTGTTGCATTGATTGCATTAGGCAGGTATTTGCTGATGCGTCGTAAAAATGAGGTCGATGGTGCTGAATGATAATAAAATAAAAAAATATTTGTTGTGGCTTCTTGTCATCAGTACAGTGATAAGGGCTTTTCTTGCTGCTTTTTTCGAGTTTGGCAATGATGAGGTGTATTATTGGACTTACGCTCTTTATCCGGATTGGAGCCATTTTGATCATCCTCCCATGGTAGGTTGGGTGATGCAGCTTTTCAGTCTTAATCTGCTGTTTTCCGACGAGTTTTTCTTGCGTTTGGCATCGGTGGTGTTCATGACTATTGACACATGGCTGTTCTATCGTATAGGTAAAGAGATAAAAGATTCATTGACAGGTTTTTATGCGGCTTTGCTTTTTACAGCTTCATTGTACGGCTTTGTAATAACAGGTGTGTTTATCTTGCCCGACACTCCTTTGATGTTGTTCATGTTGTTGTCTCTTCTGTCTTTTATTCGATATTTCAAGACATCGAAAAACAAATACATGCTTCTTGGAGGTCTGTTTGCCGGTTTGTCGCTTCTTTCAAAATATTCAGCTGTCTTTATTTGGAGCGGTGTGGGTCTTTATATTTTGTTGTTTGACCGTAAACAACTGAAAAATAAATACTTGTATTTGTCGGCGTTGATTTCTGTCGTATGTCTCCTTCCTGTATTGATATGGAATATACAAAATGATTTTATCAGTTTTACATTTCATGGAGATCGTGTAAGTTTTTTCGATAAGTTGAGACCCAAATATTTTCTGACGGAGCTTGTGGGTGAGTTTTTATACAATAATCCTGTCAATTTCGTCATGATAATCATTGCATTGGTGTTGATGGCGAGGGGTAAGAGAGTCTTGAATGGCAGAGATGTCAGACTTTTGTTGACGACATGTATTCCTTTTATTGCCGTATTTTGGTTTTTCTCGTTGACACGTCCAATCTTGCCACACTGGACAGCACCGGCTTTGAGTATCATGTTGCTTTTTCCGGCTGCTGTTTTTGCAGAGAAACATAAAAACAAACAAAAAAGACCGGTACCTGTTGGAATAAAACTTTCATTGTCGCTGCTTTTGATTATTGTCGCTGTTGGTGGTGCTGAGATAAAAACAGGATTTGTCTCATTGAGATTTACAGAACGTTCCGAGACTGTACAACGTTATGGTGAAAGTGATTTTACTTTGTCGATGTATGGTTGGAAAAAGATAAGAACTCAGTTTGAAAGTATTAGAAATCAAAAGATTGAGCAAGGCATGATGAAAGAATCCGATGCCATGATAAATTTGAATTGGTATCCTTGTGCTAATTTGGATTATTATGTTGCATATCCTCTCGGCATGAAAATGCTGGCATACGGTGAACCTGTCATGATACATAAATATTTGTGGATAAATGAATACAGAGGAGGATTTAAAAAAGGCGATGATTACTGGTTCTTGACGGAAAGTTGTGATTATTATGATGTTAACAGATATTTTAAAGACTGTTTTTCTGAGATGATACCTTGTGACACCATTACTGTGGAACGTTGCGGCAAACCGGCAAAATATGTTTTTGTCTATATGCTTAAAGATTTGAAGAAAGTACCTGATGTAAATACTATGATAAAATAAGACAATAGTTAACATTCATTAACTTTTTCTGAAATTTTAAAGTTTTTTAGTTAAAAAAGTCTAAAAAAATCGAGATAATAGATAAAAAGTGATGCGGTAACAGAAAACGATGACTACTTTTGTGTACCAAAGTTTTGAAACCGTAATGAGAGAAGAGTTCATATATTATCTATGGGAAAACAGACTTCTTCGTTCTGAATTGTTTACCATTGACGGTGCTGCTGTCAAGATAATATCTCAAGGTAACAGAAATTATGATTCCGGACCGGACTATATGGATGCGAAGATACGTATTGATGGCACTTTATGGTGCGGTAATGTCGAGATTCATGTGTCGGCATCTGATTGGTACCGGCATAAGCATCATGAAGACAGTGCTTATGACAATGTGATTTTGCATGTGGTTTATAATGCCGATTGTAAAGTGGGTAATATTCCTGCAATTGAGATAAAGGGTTGTTTCGATGATGGAATTTATTGTATGTATCAGTCTTTTATAAAGTCGAAGCGATGGATTGCATGTGAGAAGATGTTACGTGATGTGCAGGCATTTACAATGTTGTCATGGTGTGAACGTTTGATTGTTGAAAGGATGGAACTGTTGGTGGCGGACATAGAGAAACATTTGAACGTCAATCATTACGATTGGGAAGAGACTTTGTATCAAAGGATTATGCACTATATGGGGTCTAAAGTCAATAATGAGGCTTTCGACAGACTCGCCATGGTGTTGCCTTTGAGGGTGTTGAGAAAACATGCCGACAATAAGGTTCAGCTGGAAGCCATGATGTTCGGATGTGCCGGTTTTTTGGAGACGGAGTTTACGGACAGTTATCCGGCATTGCTGAAACGGGAATTTAAGGTGATGAAATCCAAATTCGGATTGTTGACTATGCCTGTCAGTTATTGGAAAAAGTTTCGTATGAGACCGAGCAGTTTTCCGACTGTAAGATTGGCACAGATGGCTATGGTGATACACAAGAACGACGGCATGTTTTCCAACATTATCGAGAAACATGATATCAAGGATGTAAAGACAATGTTCGACATAAGAACAAACAGTTATTGGGAAAATCATTATTATTTCGAGAAAGTGTCGGCACGAGGCTGTCGCAAAATAGGAGATACTACCGTTGACATGTTGATAATAAATGCGGTGATTCCTGTTATTTTTTGCTATGGCAAATATCATGATATGGAAGATGTCAAATGCAGGGCATTGGATTTTTTGGAAGAGATGGAAAGAGAAAACAACAAGGTGACAAGACAGTTCGAGAAAAACGGATTGATTATTGAGAGTGCGAGACAGTCGCAGGCGTTGTTGCATTTATACGACAAGTATTGCAAAAGGCGAAGATGTCTCGAATGTGTGGTATTTCATGTGATATCTTCAGATTGTAAGACAATATGAGAGAATATTTTGCAAAAAAATTGAATGTTGATAAAAAAATACTTGCGTGATGCGTCAAATATGTTTATCTTTGTGGCAAAATTCTACAGCAAACTATTGAATGATGGCAGATTTAAGTGTCACACTTTCAGAGATAGAGGTAAAAATTAGGAAACTAATAGTGGCTAAAAATCTGCTTGTCAATGAAAATAGAGAGCTTATTCAAAAGAATGAAGAGTTGACCGTGGAGCTTGAGGCTCTTCGTTCTGCGAATGTGGAATTAAGGGATAAATTAAATAAAATAGTTATTGTTAACGCACTCGGGAACGAGAAAGAAATAGAAGAAAGCAGGCAAGTAATTAAAGCATTGGTTAAAGAGATAGATCAATGTATCAAGATATTGAATGCAGAACAAGAGGAAACCTAAATATATGGTGGTATGGATGCGACTCAGAAGATCAAGATAAATGTAGTTGTGGCGGAGCGTAGCTATCGTATTACGGTGAATAGTTCTGATGAGGAAAAAGTAAGGAAGGCGGTTGACTTGGTGAATCAAAATGTAAAACGTAACAAGGAGAATAACGTATATAGAGATTTTCAAGATTTATTGTCTATGTCATGCCTTCAGTTTGCTACTGAAAACGTGAAATATGAGGCGGATCATACTTATAGAGACCAGTGTCTTGAACAAAAGTTGGAGGAACTCAGTGCTTTGTTGGATGAAAACCTTGATTCTTAGATAAAAAGAAGTTCTTTGAAAGATTTATCTGTCTGTCCGTCGCATGATGTAAACTTAACAATTATTAACCATAATTTCGGTTGACTCATGGATGTAAAAACAAGCCTAATCCTTAATTCGTTAAGGAGCTTTATGCTAGTGGAAGTTTGCGCATCGTGGCAGCCATAAACGTGACTATCAGGGTTTACGATCCCTTTGGACAGACAGATTTTTTTCTTATCGTGAACGAGTCAAAATCGTAAGGTGAAATGATTTTACTCAGTAGTGTGATGAGTGTTGCCCTTTGTGTGGTGGGTGTGCTGTTCGGAGGAGGAATAGGTATTTTGCTCTCTACAACAGTGATGCGCAATGCTCTTTTGAAAAAAAGTAATCAAATGCTTGAAGAAGCCAAGGAAAAAGGTGAGGTGATAAAAAAAGAAAAAATTCTTCAAGCTAAGGAAAAATTCTTGCAAATGAAGGCAGATTACGAAAAAGAAACAAATGAAAAGAAACGTGATCTGCAAAAAGTTGAAAATCGTATTCAACAACAACAACAACAACTGAACCAAAAGAATGAAGACTTTCAACGTAAAGTCAACGATTTGAAAAATCAACAGCAAAATGTTGCCAACCAGTTGGAGAACATTTCCAAACGTCAGTCGGAATTAGACAAGATTCAGGAAGAACAGAAGAAACTGTTGGAGTCTTTGTCCGGTCTTTCTGCTTTAGAGGCTAAGGAACAATTAAAGGAGTTGATGAAAGATGAGGCGAAAGCTGAAGCTATGGTCATTGTGAAAGAGATAACTGAAGAAGCAAAGTTGTCTGCCAACCAGATAGCCAAAAAAGTAGTGTTGGAGACAATACAGAGAACTGCTGCTGAACATGCCATTGAGAATACTGTTTCGGTATTCAATATCGAGAATGACGAGATAAAAGGTCGTATCATCGGTCGTGAAGGTCGTAATATCAGAGCGTTGGAGTCTCTCACCGGCGTGGAAATCATCATTGATGACAGTCCGGACGCGATTTTATTGTCAGGTTTCGACCCAATACGCCGGGAGATAGCTCGTCTGTCGCTTCAAAAACTTGTCACTGACGGTCGTATCCATCCCGCCCGTATTGAAGAGGTTGTCAAGAAAGTGGAGAAACAAATTGAACAGGAGATTATAGAGACGGGTAAATGTACGGTGATAGACCTCGGCATACATAATATCAATGCCGAGTTGATTAAAATGATAGGCAGAATGAAATATCGTTCTTCTTATGGTCAGAATCTGTTGCAACACTCGATAGAAGTGGCAAAATTAAGTGCTACCATGGCGGCAGAATTAGGTCTTAACCCCAAAACAGCCAAACGTGCCGGCTTGCTTCACGATATTGGCAAGGTCGCCGATAATGAGGAAGAGCTGCCTCATGCCATTCTCGGTATGAAAACAGCGGAGAAGTTTAAAGAAAAGCCGGATGTGTGCAATGCCATAGGCGCTCACCATGATGAGATAGAAATGGAATCGCTGATAGCTCCTATAGTACAGGTGTGTGACGCCATATCAGGTGCACGCCCGGGTGCGAGACGAGAAGTGGTGGAGGCTTATATTCAACGTCTTAACAAATTGGAAGAGATGGCTCTCTCTTATCCTGGCGTCGTCAAGACTTATGCTATTCAAGCCGGTCGTGAACTTCGCGTCATTGTAGGTGCCGACAAGGTGAGCGATGCCGATGCCGATAAGATAGCATACGACTTGTCAAAGCAAATTCAAACGGAAATGACATATCCGGGACAAATTAAAATTACTGTAATACGTGAAACTCGGGCTGTAAGTTTTGCTAAATAAATATAAAAATTTTTTCATTATTTTTTCGAGACCGTCTCAAGACGGTCTTTTTTTTGTAGTTTGTCGTTCTTAAAAATTATCATCGCTGTCCGGTAAATTAGTTATTTGGATGTTTTATATATGATTTATTATTTATGACACAAATATTATTTTTCAACGTATTATAGAGACGCTAAATTATGAGTCTTTACGTGTAAAAACGTATTGGATATCATCGGAATCCGACAAAATATTATAAATTGATTGAATAGTAATATGAAAGCATAAAACATCTTACAGTTTGGTTTATTGGCATGAAAGTCTGATTTTTAAAGCATTGAAGAGGAACTTATAAGTTTTATAGAGTCATAATGAAAAAACATCTTATTTTCTTGACATGATGTAAAAATTTTTCTAAAATTGCAAAGACAAACAAATCCCGAATCGCACATGAAAACTAAACGGAAATACATTCTGTAAAGTCTCCGCAATAAAAATTGTGTCGCCGTTTGTGGAGACGACGACAAATAATAAGAAGTGAAACAAAACTGGCAACACAATGAAAACCAAAACTTTATTTTATTTTTGCCGTTGTGAAGATAATAAAAAACGGAACACCAAGAGATGTAAGTTTATTTTGTAAAATGATAATAATAACAAATATAATAGCTATAGAAATGGACAAGAAAGTAAAATTAAGTTTGAACAAGACTATGGTATCTCGTTTACAAAATAATGAACAAAACAGTATTTGGGGAGGAACTGCTCCGGCGACATGGTGGATTCTACGGAAGCCCCGGTTGTCCATCAATCTGTGATGAGATAGAAACATGTAAAACTCAAATGTCAGGATGCGTATAATGTATCCTGCCGTTATTAAAAAAATCATCCTATGAAAAGAATAGTATTATTAATCTCTTTAATGATTTTGTTTTCAACAATTTCAATATTTGCCCAGAACCTTACGACAATTTACGGAAATGTAGGAGTGGAGAATGCCAACATTCGGGTGTTGAACACACAATACGGCACGAGCAGCGACGTCAAAGGTAATTATTCGTTTTCAATAAAATCGGATAAAGATATAGAACTTCTGTATTCATGCATCGGCTATCAGGATACGACAATCATGGTTCGTCATAAAGAACTCAAAAAGGATTCTGTCAACATCAGTTTTGAGATGCGTCCGGTTTATTACATGCTTTCTGAAGTCGGAATATCAGGAGAAAAGGTAATCCGATACAGAGAAGAAAAGTATGTAATGACGGATTTTGAAATAACAAACGACAGATTCTACATTCTTCAACGCAGAAACGGCTCTTTAAAAGATTATCGCATCTTGCTTACGGACATGATGTTCAACGCATTGGATACCATAGACATCAAATTGAATACCTCGGTTGAAATGATGTTCAAGGACTGCATGAACAACTGTCACATAATAACAGCCGACAGTGTATATCAGATAGTTGAAAAAGGTAACGAATATACGGTGGCATTCCCGACGGAAAGGAACAAATTCATCAACGTGATGGGAAACTGTCTGTTTGTCACCGACAATTGGATTTACACAAAAAAGATAGATAAAACAGGATACAATGAAATTTATTATAGAGTGAATTTAAACGACCGAAAAGCCGAAACCGTCTTCCGTAATATTGATACCAAATCACATAAGAACTATGCATACGAATATAATTTTCATAAAGAATTTATAGAATTTGTCGGCGCAGCCTATAGTGGTCCGTCCCCTGAAGACTGGGGTGTTTTTCTGAAGACTGCATGGCTTCATCCCAAGTCGTCATATTTGGGATTTTACGAGGATACTTTAATATATTTCAATCATGTAAAGTCTGTGATAGAAATGTATGACGAGGATTTGAATCTGTTGAACAGTTGCGATATAACATATCCGAAAGATGAGGATTTCTGGAGATATACGATATATCAGGACAGAGTTTTCAATAAATTCTACACTGTTTTCGGAGAGACACTCAACGAAATTGATGTAAAGACCGGAAAGACATATCCCAAAACATCAGTAAATCAATGGATGAGTCAAAGGGTGATAGTATATAAAGGAGCAGTTTATGTTTTGAAAAGGAGCATGGACTCAAGTAATAAATGGATTTCGTATATAGACAGGATACAACTTTAGATTTGTGATATAATCCAAGTCATAAAAATCATGAACAAAACGGAAACAGATAAAAAACTGGTACAGATAGCAAATACCTTTTGCAATGAAAATTTCATAAACACCAAAACAAAAAATTTTCTTGGCGATAATTCCGGCACAGTCTGATTATAAAGACAAGATGCATGAAATGTTGAAAAAAACATGAAAATGTATCCTGAATGTATCCTGTCATATAAATTAAACAAGTTTAGTGTTGGCTGAAAAATGAATAAAATTTAATGGATTTTTTAAATTGGTATTATCCGATAAAAGTATGAGAAATAAGAATCAAGGTGCGAAATATCATAAATAAACTCAAGCCATTGGATTATCATTGCATTACTGTCGGATGTATTATAATAAATCATTGAATATCAATATAGAAACATAAAACATCTTACAGTTTGGTTTATTGGAATGTAAATCTGATTTTTAAAGTATGAAAATGGAACTTATAAGTTTTATAAGTCTTAATGAAAAAACATCTTGTTTTCTTGACATGATGTAAAAATTGTATTAAAATTGCAAAGAAGAATAAATACCGAATCGCACATGAAAACTAAACGGAAATACATTCTGCAAAGTCTCCATAATAAGTTGCCGTTTGTGGAGACGATGACAAACAAGAAATGAAGCAGAAAAGGCAACACAATGAAAACCAAAACCGTTTTTTATCATCGACACTCATTGACAAAGAAAGTAAATCATTATGAAACATTTGAATGGTTGTATAATATCATTTGTTGATAAATAACTATAAAATTGTCATAAGGTGTGAATCAATCAATGAATTTTATAATTAATACAAGTTCGACTTAGAAACTATTATGAAAACTTTTGACAAAGTAGATAAAATATCAATTAAATTTTAATAATATGAAAAAAATATATATTGTTTTATTATTTGTTGTCGTCAATATATGTGTAAATTGTAAGAATAACACAGGACAAGACAAAATACGATTAATGTTAGCTGAAAAATATTTTTCGGAATTAAAAGAAATATTGGATATAGATAATGGAAATCTTTGGGGTATCAATTTATATGGTCCAATAATGTTTGTTGATCCGGAAACACGAGAGGTAATAGCAAACAAGCAACCCAAAGATAGTTCTTTCACTAAAAAAGGGAATGTATATTATGGGGTTTTGCCTAAGGAGATAAATATTGCAAATACTGCAAGAGATTATAAGGATGAATTGTGGACATTCGTAAAATGGAATAATAATCTTCTCAGTGAAAAAGAAAGGAATATCTTACTTATTCATGAATGTTGGCATAGGATTCAAAGTCAAATAGGATTGCCTCCATGTTTTTCAAATAATTACCATTTAGATGAACCGGAAGGAGCCATATTGTTTAAAATAGAACTAATGGCATTATTACAGGCTATTCAAAAAGAAGAAACGGATGACATAATTAAAGATGTTAGAAATGCTTTGATAGTGAGACAAAAAAGACAAATGTTGTTTCCGGATAACAATGAAAATATATATGAATGTCATGAAGGATTGGCGGAATATACAGCATTGAAGTTATATTACAACAATAAACCTGAGAAAGATATTGTAATTCGTATAACTGATAAATTGGAGAGCAATTTAAATAAGGAAGGTTACAGTAATTATTTTGCCTATCTTACAGGTCCTGCGTACGGAATGCTTTTGGATAAATTATCATCAAGCTGGACAAAAGATATATTAAATGGAAAAAGTATAATAGATGTAGTCTCCGGTTTTGTAGAAGATTTGGATAATTTGGATATGGATGATGAAATAGAGAGAATTATAGATTATTATAATATAAAAGACTTTATAAATCAGGAAAAGATAGTGTTGAATAATCTAAAGGAAGAAGAGAGGAAGATAAAAGAAGAATTTCTTGAAAGCGATTTACTAATTATTCAAAACAATAATATTAGTTTCACATACGATCCCAATGAAAAAATTATTGAAATAGATTCGCTTGGATTTATTTATAAAACAATGCGATTGTCTGGTGATTTTGGTATTATAGATGCACATAATGGTGTAATGATAACATATAATTGGGGAAATTTCATCATACCATATAAAGAAAAAGAATGTGAAATAGAGTTAAAGGATGGATATCAAATATTCGAATTTGATAAACATAAATATATGATAAGAAAAATTGAATAATATGTATGATTGCCTCATTTCCATACTACACCCGATATGATACCATGAACTGCGGTCCTGCTTGTTTGCGAATGATAGCAAAACAATATGGCAGGCATTATCGCCTGGATACACTGAGACAAAAATGTCATAACAGTCGTGAGGGGGTGAGTATGCTCGGTATAAGCGAGGCTGCAGAAAATATATGATTCAAGACACTCGGTGTTCATATCACTGCCGAACAGCTTAAAAACGATGTACCGTTGCCTTGCATAGTGCATTGGAAACAACGTCATTTTGTTGTGCTTTATAAAATACGTAAAGGTGTGTTTTATGTTGCAGACCCTGCCCACGGTCTTGTTAAATATCATTACAGTTGGATATAATTTTAAAAATTGTCCATAGTTGGATTTTTTTGTTTTTGTAATCGCAAGCAAACAAAAATGAGTTGACCTTGCAAATAAAAACAGTCTTGAATTTTATATTTTTCATTTTATTATCGGATATCGGTTGTATATCAATAAAAAAACATGAACGTAAGATTGAATTGTTAAATCTCATATGGTAGATATTTTTGGAACAAGATTCTGAAATATGAGATAAAACATTCAGGAAATACCCATTGAAATGCTGCCTGACGTTAAAAAAAGTCTGTACATGATTTTATGTAAATAATTCAATATCAATAACATAGTGTTTTATATTTTGAAAAAAATCTGTATATAAACTGTAAAGTTGTTTTTTTAAGTTTTTTTATATATTTTTGAGACATTAACCTATGAATAAAATTATATGAAGAAACATTTATTATTTTCATCTTTTGTTTCTTATATGTAAATAAAATAAAATATAAAACGAATCATGAAAAACATTTTGAAATTCATCAGGCAAAGTCTCCACAATAGAAAGTGTGCTGCCGTTTGTGGAGACTCTGACAAATAAGGTTAAGCAAAATGGCAACACAATGAAAACCAAAATCCGTTTTTTATCTTTGCCTTTGTGAAGATAATAAAAAACGGGACAGCGACAGAGATAAGTTTATTTTGTTGAATGAATTATTAAATAACATTTAATAAATAGAAAAATGAATAAGAAAATAAAGTTAAGTTTAAACAAGACTATAGTGTCTCGTTTACAAAACAATGAACAAAACAGTGTTTTTGGAGGTGCAGCTCCTACAACATGGTTGGATGGATGTTTAGAAGAAACGGAATATCCAAGATGTGTTTGGTCTGGATGTCAAGGAGGGAGACCCAGTTGTCCATCAATGTATGATGAAGTAGAAACATGTAAAACTCAAATGACAGGAGGCGCTGAATGTAATCCTACAATCAAATAATTTTATAATGGTGTATGTATATACACCATTATTTTAAAAAAATCATCCTATGAAAAGAATAGTATTATTAATCTTAATGATTTTGTTTTCAACAATTTCAATATTTGCCCAGAACCGCACTACGATTTACGGAAATGTAGGAGTGGAGAATGCCAACATTCGGATGTTGAACACACAATACGGCACGAGCAGCGACGTCAAAGGTAATTATTCGTTTTCAATAAAATCGGATAAAGATATAGAACTTCTGTATTCATGCATCGGCTATCAGGATACGACAATCATGGTTCGTCATAA
>NZ_DBMCYK010000014.1:0-75819 GCF_056978975.1 Candidatus Limimorpha avicola | reverse complement strand
TTGACAGTATTTCAATGATCTCTTTAATATAATTCTGAACCGGCTAACACCGATTCTATTGTTTAATTTTAATTTCTCGGTAATTTTTTACCGAAGTATTGATTTAAATTAACAAATGTAATACGTTTTTATTATACATGTTCCGTTTTTCAATCAGGTTGCAGTTTTCTGCGCTTTACCTTATCTGTCATCGTCTCCACAACCGGCAGCGCATTTTTTATTGTGGAGACTGTACCTAATGAATTTTATGATGGTTTTCATAACTTAAGATTTTTTCGCTTCAAAATTAATTATGTTTTTTCTTTTATCCAAAAAAAGTCATGTTTCTTTATTTGTAGGGATACTATATTGTGGTTTTTCTAACATAACTAATCTGCATCCCTGTTTGTAAAGACGTCATAATGTTACATTCTTATCTTGACATTTCGATTTCAAATCTGTTTAATTGTCATCAATATGAGTTTCCATTACATCAATATGTTTTTTTATTTTCCAAATACATTTTCTAATATTCGGTTTCGCCTTCAGCAACTCGGAAATGTCATCGATATTGGCACTTTCGTAAACTATTTCACGGCTTGTCGAGAGCAGATAACAATAACCCAAATAAGGAATATTAATCAGTGACCCCATTCCTTTTGCCGTAAATATGATGTCATTTGAGTTGGTCTTTTAAGCCATATTCCCTTGGATTATTTAATCAAAGTAAAATCAGTTTACTTTGATTTATCTTTCCTTGCATTAATAATTTGAGCACATATTCGCCCTATGATACTCCCAATGGTAATTCCAAGAAAAGAAGGTAAAAAGGCAGAAATCCAATATTCACTTGTTACAAAAATTTCACTTATTTGATTTCCTTTAAACAAAAACAGCACACAACTAAAAACAATAATAACCAGTGAATATATTGTCAAAATCTTTATTATTTTCATAGCACAAAATTTAAAATAATATTAAATCCAATGATGAATTACTTGAATCACTGCCATTCCGGCACTCCCGCCAATACCTCCCAATAAAGCCCCTGTTCCGACACCAGGTAAACCACCTGGCAATCCACCAATAGCTCCAGCAATATCGCCATCCCAAACATTTCCCCAATCAAACCATTTTCTATCAGATGATGATTTAAGATCTGCAAAAAGACTTTTCCATTTTACATCGTTGTACCAATAAATATATGAATTTTTTGCAACCTCAATACCGACTAAAACCACAAGCAAATCTTCTTGATTACTAAAATTATTTATTACGTTTTCTTTAAGTGTATTCAAATATAACAACACATCATTATACGACAATAGTTCATTCTCTACTATAGAAATTATACTATCATAATACATGGCTTGAACTCTATTTTGGAAAATTAATGTTGGAAGACTATCATTGAATACTTTATTTAAAGTGACGCTGATATTGTTATCAATATTAGAACAAAAAACATCACTAAAATCATATCTTTTGGAAGCAATATATGAGTCTGCATATAATTTAATTTCTCTATCCAATAGCATTTTTAAGGAATCTTCAAACACAAATTCGATATTATTAATCGCATTCAACTTTGAATAGCAATAATCTAATCCTTCATTATGCATTATGCCAACTTCTTCTGCAATCTGAATTGCCAAATTTGTTTGAGACGACCTATTAGGTATACTAACATCATCTAAATTAATTCCTTTTTGACATCCCCAAAATGCAAAAATAGATACAATCATTAAAAAATGTAATAAAAAAAATCTTTTCATTTTTAACTATTCTGTTTCGCAGTCCTTTACTCTGCTTTTTTTAGTGAAACAGTTTTGCGTGTTATTATTAGTTTCAAGAATATGAATACACGCTAATCTCATATTCTTGTTTTTTATTATTTGTGTCCCGTTTATTTACCATCTTTGCATCCGCAAAAACTAAAAAACGGTTTGGTGTGCCATAAAACAGCCATGCAACTGTTTCATAAAGACCAAGTGTCTTTACCTATGAGGTGTCTGTGGCAGAAAACGATTTAGGAGTTTGATTATATTGGCGTTTTCTGCGCTTTACCTTATCTGTCATCGTCTCCACAACCGGCAGCGCACTTTTTATTGTGGAGACTGTACCTAATGAATTTTAATATAGTTTTCATAACGTTTATGATTCCTGTTTAATAATTCCATTTATCCATAATATAGTTTTGGTATCCGGTTGGGAATTTGACTTTACAACAATTGCTTTTTTAAAAACTCCGGTCTTATTTGTGTTATATTTCACTGTTATAGAACCTTTTTCATCTGGTAGTACCGGTTTTTGAGACCATGAGGGGACTGTACATCCGCATGAAGAAAAGGCAGAACTGATTATCAAAGGTTCATTACCTTCGTTTATAAACTCAAAACAGCAGACGCCTTCACTGCCTTTTGCTATAGTATCAAAATTATGAGTTGTTTCATAAAATCTTATCTTGGCATGTTTCTGATTTTCCGTTTCTGTTTGTGCAAAAATATCAGTAACAAATAGCGTTAATATTAATAAACATAAATACTTTTTCATAGATTCTTACTTTTTATTTTCCAAATACATTTCCTCATATTCGGCTTTCGCCTTCAGCAACTCGGAGTAATCGCCTAAATGACTTGTTTCATAAACAATCTCTTTTTTCGGAGATATTAGATAGTAATAACCCTGAAATGGCAGGTTGATACGTTGTTTTATTCCTTTGGCAGAATATATGATGTCTTTGGAGTCATCTTTTCCCGCCAACTTGCCCAACTGTTCCATATTGTTGGATTCGTAATTGATTGCCAAAATCTTGATGTCATTATTTTCCAATACTCTATATCCTAAAGAATCCTTCTCATGCTTGTAATTTTCCATGTTTTTCAGACATGGACCGCATGAAAATCTCCAGAAGTTAAGGAGAATCCAACTGTCGTATTCTTTTATTGTCGTGGTGTCACAATTTATATTCACCAAAGGATAGTCGAGTATTTCCGTATTTATCTCTTTATTTTTTGAGTAATAATTAGGATTGGAATTATAATGGTAATTAAAATGTTTATATCGCTGACTGTCAAGTTTGAATATAGAATCTATGTAATTCTGCTTGTCGGAAAAATCGAAATTGTCCATTTTATAGAATCTTTCATAAAATGTTGAATCATCGGAATATATACATGTATAATAAACACTGTCAAGTAAACCGCTACTGTCATTGACAAAAGAATGCACATTTTCATGCCTATGACCTTTTAAAGACTCATTTGACGATTTGTAATTTGTAAAAGAGCGTCCTTCAATGCTTATTTTTTCTTTGGCATATTGTCCTTGAGGTGTCGTAGGAACGTATATCTCTGTCCTAAGTTTGTTCTGCATGGGTAATATATAATATCCGATATATTTGAAATATGAATAAAGTTCTTGTTGTATTCCAAAACAATGATACAAATCTGTAAATATATGAAAGTTTTTATAAACTGTTATGTCGTTATTCCCTTCATTTACAATTTCTATATTGTCTTTTGTCATCTTAAAAAAAATGTCGCCATATTCTGTTGTTTCATTTGCAAAAACAATCGGATCTTTCTTGTTGTAATGCAATATTACTTCAAATTTTCTTTCCCATAAGTACACACTGTCTCCATAAGTTTCCAAATGCACATTGAAACTAAGCCATTCGTATTTATCTGATAATTCCTGAGCGCGGGATATGTATGATTTTATTTTATCCGAGGTCTGGCATGTCGCAAAAGATAATGTGATAAATAACAATGCCATACATAAAAATATTCTTTTCATAATGTATTTTTATCTTTCATTTTCATTAATGTAAGTTTGTCAGAATTAATGAAAATCCTCAAAATACGGACACACTTACATTAATTTCAAAAACAATTGTTTTTAAAACAAACCAATTACCGCAACAATAACTGCAAATATTCCTCCAACAACAGTAGTAGCCGCAGTAGATTGTTCTTTTATACATTTTCCATTCGGATCCATACATGGATCGCAGCCGGCATTCCAAAATGTTCCATTCTTTATACATTCTATACAATTGTCGGATTTACAAAAAATAAACCAACGAAGAGCCTTATCTATTTGATCTAAACTTTCTTCTGTTATAAAATAATTTTCGCCATTATTGGTATAATGTACCACAAATAACTTATTTCCATCACGATATGCGAAATCATACGTTTCGGAAGAAAGTTCTTGATCTAAATAATAACTCGTAGTAGATTGTTCAACTTTTTTATCTAAAACTTTTTTCATCAACCAAAGTGTTCCTGACACTTCGTTCTCAGTATCAATAACGCTTATTTTTACTTCTGATAACACATTATTTAACTTTAATTTGACTTCGATTAACGATGATAAATATATAATCTTTTTTTTGAAAAAGATTCAAAATAATGTTTGTATGTTTTTGTATATATTATAACTATTCAATTGTATTACAATACATTATATATACTTCTTGTTTTCCCTTTAAAAATACATTCTTTGTTTGTGTTTTTATGTATCGGATTGAATAACAATAAATTAAGATTATTATCGGGACGTTTTCAAAGAATGTATTTTTTTGTTTGTATGTTTTTGTATGTATTTATGTCATCCAATTGAATAACAATACATTAACATAATATCAAATTTTGCCGTCTTTAATAAGATCTTTTAACATATACATGATTTTTTCGGAACTGCCGAATATTTTTTGCAACTTTTGTGTCCTTCTCCAAACAGTGCTGTAGTCTTTTCCCATTAAAGCCGATATGTGCTTTTCATCCAATCCTATTAAAAACAGACAACAATATATTATATCCGATTTATTCAGATGCGAATAAGCTCGGAGAAGACGCTTCGAGAAATTATCAAAAACCTTGTCAACACTTAAAATTATATCATCCTTTAAATCATCCGATAACTGCAACTCAGGATATTCGGAGGAAACTTTGACAGAAGTATCACTTAATCTTGAAAACAGATTTGTACATTCAGGACTCGATAACAATGCCTGCATCTTTTCTTCAAACAAAGCATCGTTCATTATTTTGAGTTCATTATCGTTATTGTTTTTCTCTTTAAGACTTTTTATTTCATTGTCTTTGTCTTTCAAGTCACTTGACATTTTCTTTACTTTACCGGATATCGTCTTTATGAAAAAATCTTTGCTTGATATATCTTCTTTAAGATCTTCTATTTCGTTATTCTTGCTTCTTATTTCATTGTCCTTGTCTTTCAAATCCGTTGACATATCTTCCATTTCAGAAGACATCCTGCTTATTATGGAATCTTTATTTGAAATGTTCTCTCCATAGATTTTCTTTCTACGGTATAAAAGAATCACCAGTACGGTACGTGTTATAACGGCTGTTATCACCACTAATATTATTATGAAAATATCGACTCTCCTCTGGTATTGATGTCGGACTTCAAGTTTCTTCTGTTTATATTGTTCGTATAATGAAGCTAATTCTATTTTTTCTATGGTTTTGTTTAACTCTTCTTGAGCTGCATCCATAAAATAATGTGAATAAAAATCAATCTTGTCATTATCTCCGGTTATCTTGCATATCGAAACGATAAGATTTGCTGCTTTAAACATTGTATATTTATTGCGAGGAAAACTTTTTTCCAAGTAATACAACGCAGAATCGTATTGTTTGTCTTCATAATAAAAATTACCGAGTATAAAATATTCAGCCATCTGTTCGTCATTGTCTTTACGCTGTGACATGGCTTGATATAAAATACTATATGCCGACGATTTGTCTCTACAGGAAGAAAATAATACCATTGCCATGCTTTTGTCTATGTCTCTTTTCAAAACAGGATTGTATTTAGCCAAGTTACACAGACTGTCAGCCTTTTTCAAATATAACATGGCACTGTCGTATTCTTTCATCTGATATAACAAATCTCCGATTTTTTTATTGTTTATGGCTGTGGCATATAATTTATTTTCCGACTCAAAACATGAGATGGCGTTTCTAAAACATTCAATGGAAATATTTAGAGCATCACAATAAAGATATATATCAGCTAATCTGTTATATGTCAACGCTTTAAAATGGCACAAGTCCTTGCATTCGGGATTTTTGTCTGCTATAGTCTCTATTATTTCCAAACTTTTAAGATAACAGATGCAAGCTTCCACTGTGTTTTCTTTTTCTTCCTCACTTGCACCTTTATAATAACACGCTCTTGCCTGTTGATATTGCAAATCAATGTTATCCGGATAAACAGCAACCATGCTATCATAATATTCAACGGCTTCATAAAGCGCACTGTCGTTGGTCAATGAATAGTTGTTTTTGTATAGAACTTCAGAAACAAGAACCTGATATTCATAATAGTCGAAAGGTGTCATCTTGCTTTCATCCAAAGTGTCAGACACGGCAATTATGAGATTCAAGGCACTGTCCGGTTGCGGAATCATCAACGTGGCAATATCTTTCAACACTGTATTATGCAAAGGAGCATCAGACACATTGAAAAACTCCGTTTGTCTGTGAACACAAGACGAAATTGCTTGTATAACAAACAGTAAACAGATTAAATATAATATGTAATATTTCTTTTCTTGCATCGGATGTAAAAATTGGATACAAAGTTATATATTTTTTTTAATATTAATGATTTTGTGAAGTATTTATAAATAATTTTATAATAGCTCAATAACAGTAAATATCATTAAAAAAGTCGAAAATTCATATCCGGTGTCGCCATGGCAAAGACGGCTTAAAGAAATCACAGATGTAAAGTAGTTGAAGCAAAATACTGTTTTAGCGTCAGTGAGTTTTATTTGACTCAACAAAACATCACGAATCTTGTCGTTTAAAGATTCAGCTACAGAGGTTTTTCTACCTGTTTTTTGTCGGCACAAAAAGAGTTAAATAAATTTACAACCGGTTCATGTACCTCTTACACATCAGCCATCGCACTTTGCAAACACTACGCTCATACGGAACTCTGCCATTCTCGCGTATTGGCAACAAACTTTATTACCGCCGGCAAAATATTCAAAAAATTCCTATCGACAATAATACAATATATAAGACGAGGAAGTATGGCAGCAATAAATAATGAATCTATTTTGAACAAAAAAATATTCCACAAACAAGGATACATTCAGGATACATATCACTGATTTCAGGATACATTCAGGATACATTTGTCTGTTTTTTTATCAGACATACTTTGTTGTATATTATTTACCAATTTTGATAAGTCCTGATTTGATAGGTTAATCAAAAACATCTATGATATTTAATTATTGTTTTTCATTAACTTGATAATATAGTCTAAGCTGTATTATATAGAATTTATCAATTCGGCAGAAATCATTTCCGCCTGCTTTATCACTGTTTCCGTAGCCAACATTTGCATATCGGGCGGATAACCGTAACGGCGCAACAACCGTTTGATGGCAACACGCATTTTCGCCCGCACATTTTCTTTGATTTCCCAGTCTATGGATGCATTGTTACGTATGGTTTCGGTAAGGACGACAGCCAGTTCTCGAAGCTTGTCTTTTCCCATAAGTTCCATTGCACTATTATTGGCTGCCACAGCAGAATAAAAGGCATATTCATATTCCGACAGACCTAATTCCTTTGCAGCATTATCTTGTGCCACAATATGTTTGCTCAACCCGATGAGTTCATCTATCACCTCCACGGCGGTAATTACCTTGTTGTGGTATCTGTTGATGGAGGTTTCCAGCATTTCCATCAGACTTTTTCCCTGAACCAGATTGCGTTGCATACGTGTCTTTATCTCATCGTTCAGCAATTTGCGCAACACTTCCAAAGCGATATTCTTATGTTCCATGCCTTTCAGTTCCATAAGGAATTCTTCTGAAAGAATGGATATATCCGGCTTTTTGATACCTGCCGCATCAAAAATATCCACTACCTGTTCCGAAACCAAGGCTTTATCCACCACCTGACGGATAGTAGTTTCCATTTCCTCATCCGTTTTGTGCGAAGAAGACACATTGAATTTGCACAATCTGGCTTTTACCGCCTGGAAGAAAGCGATTTCCTCCTTGATTTCCAAGGCCTTTTCATGAGGTATGGCAATTGCAAATGCTTTAGACAAAGCATTAACTTCGTTCACAAAACGCTTTTTACCATCATCCAGTCCAAGGATAAAATCTTCCGCTTGCAAAATGAATGACAATTTCCGTGAAACATCTGCCGTAAAATATGGACGATAATCAAAGCCGTGCAAAAGTTGCTGTACCACCTCCAATTTTTCTTCCATCAGGGCAACAGCCTGCTCCTGCTGCTCCGTTGGATCACCCTTTCCACCCGAATCCGAATAGAACGACAAGGCCTTTTTCAAATCGGAAGCGATGCCTAAATAATCTACCACCAAACCTCCCGGCTTATCTTTATACACACGATTCACACGGGCTATGGCCTGCATCAGATTATGCCCCTGCATTGGCTTATCGATATACAACGTATGCAGACACGGAGCATCAAAACCAGTAAGCCACATATCGCGCACGATCACCAGTTTCAGTTCATCGTCCGGGTCTTTCATACGTTCTGCCAACAGGCGCCGCTGTCCTTTCGTGGTATGATGACGGGCTATATCCGGTCCATCGGATGATGCCGAAGTCATAACAACTTTTATTGCTCCCTTATCCAAGTCATCCGAATGCCACTGCGGGCGCAATTCGACAATGGCATTGTACAGCGCAACTGCAATGCGGCGGCTCATAGCCACGATCATTCCCTTCCCCTCGAAAACCTCCTGTCGTTGCTCAAAATGCGTAACAATATCCCGTGCAATATTCTTAATCCGAGCCGGATTTCCTATCAACGCTTCCAGTTGCGTCCATTTGGCCTTGGCCAACTGCACATCGTTCATGTCTTCGGTTTCCAGTTCCCGATCGAGCGATTCAATCAACTTGCGCCCTTCTTCGCTCAATTCTATCCTGGCAAGCCGACTTTCATAAAAAATACGTACAGTTGCGCCGTCTTCTACCGCCTGCGCAATATCATATACATCGATATAATTCCCGAACACCGCCGGTGTATTCACGTCAGCCGTCTCTATCGGTGTGCCCGTAAATCCCAAATAAGTGGCATTCGGCAAGGCATCACGCAAATACTTTGCAAATCCGTATTTTATTTCCGAGCCAATCACCTCATCGGCCTCATTCTTCACCTCCACCGTTTTGGCCTTAAATCCATATTGGGTGCGGTGCGCTTCGTCCGCGATTACAATTACATTGTTGCGCTCGCTCAAAGTTTCATAAAGATTACCCGTTTCGGGCTGGAACTTCTGAATAGTAGTGAATATCACACCCCCGGAAGCAACCCGCAAAAGTTTTTTAAGCGTTTCTCTATTTTCTGCCTGTACAGGTGTCTGGCGCAAAAGCTGTTTGCAATCCGCAAACGTACCGAAAAGCTGGTCATCCAAATCATTGCGGTCTGTAATTACCACAATGGTCGGATTGTTCAGCATACGCACCACTTTGCCCACATAAAAAACCATGGAGAGCGATTTCCCGGAGCCTTGGGTATGCCACACCACTCCCGCCTTATGGTCGCCTACAGGCTGACTCTTCACATCCTCAAGCCCATATTTTGCAGGCGATTCCCCAAAACACTCATTACACCCCTTATTGATTCCGGTAGCACGAATAGTTGATTCTATGGCTTTGTTTACGGCATAATACTGATGATAAGCGGCTACTTTTTTTACGGTCTTTATCGTCGTAATTTTTGTTTTTACGTCTTCCGTTTTCGTTTTCTCAAACACCGTAAAAGAGCGTACCAAATCCAACAAAGTTTCCTTGTTCAGCATCCCTTGAATCAACACTTCCAACTGGCTTACCAAACGGGAGGCTTCCGCCTTGCCGTCGGCACTCTTCCATGCCATCATGCGGCTGAACCCCGCCGACAAAGAACCTGCACGTGCCTCCAATCCGTCGGAAATGACAACCAGCCCATTGTAAGTGAACAAGGAAGGAATCGCCTCCTTGTAAGTCTCTATCTGCCGGAAAGCACTTTGAAGCGTGGCATTCTCGTCCGCCGCATTTTTCAACTCCATCACCACCAAAGGCAAACCGTTGACAAACAAAATCAAATCCGGACGTTTGTTGCGTCCGTTCTCTATGATGGTGTATTGATTGATAACCGTAAACTCATTATTCAGCGGATTTTCAAAATCAACCAGCCAAACCAATTCGCCCCGCTCTGCCCCGTCCTTGTGTACCGAAACCGAAATGCCTTCCGTCAGCAGACGATGAAACCGCTCGTTGTTGGCAAGCAAATCGGATGAAGCTATGCGTAGCACCTCATTCACCGCCTCCTCACAAACCGCCGCCGGCAATTCATGATTGATACGACGCACTGCTTTAAGCAACGATTCTTTCAATACCACTTCCTCAAACGACGCACGTAACGGATTCGGGCCGTCAGGTGCAATGTCCGGACCATAAAGCGACTTATAACCCAACTGCTCGAAAAGCTGAATGGCGAAAGATTCTATTTGGGATTCGGTAAGATTAAAAGTGGACATGATACTTATATTACTTAACAAACTCTTATTCAATATCTGAATATTTTTATTTCTTTTGGTTCTGGAACACTTGACATCTTTTCTATAATATCCTTATCAACAATAGGTGTATCATAAAAAATATTTTTTACATCCTGGTTTAACCAACTAATATTCCAAATCTCATCTATCGTCGCATTATCAGCAACCAATTTGCATAGTTTATCTTCATACACTCCATCTGGTTTATCTTTTAATGTTGTCCGTTGTAACCATACTTGTAAATGACCTATATTGGGAGTTTTACTAAATTTACGATTAATAGATACATATATTTTACCTTTCAATAAATCATCTATTTCCACCGAAAAAAATTTAGCTAAAATAGCACTAAATAATTGATAAGTCCTCGGATTTTTGTAGGCTATGTCAGTCAATATACTAACTAAGACTTTAATATCATAACTCTTAAACACCGTAAGAGGAAATATTTTATCATAAAATGCATCTAATGCCCGCACCAGACTTCCTGAATTTGGATATTTTTCAGCCAAAGAATGGATTAAAAGCAATTGTTTTTGAAGAGACTTTTCTTCTTGCTTTGACTCATTCCAATACAATTTATCAGGCTTTATGGAATCACGTATTATGTTTGTAGAAACAAACGTTTTTTGTGTGTTTATTTTAAAATTTAATTCTTGTAGCACTTCCGATAAAATCTTTGCTATTTTCACTGCACATTCTTGGTTACCAGCAAAGATTCTATAATCATCACGATATCTTAATATCTTATAATTGTCTATTTTATTAGAAACAAAACATGCATTATATTTCTCTATCCTATCAGACAATTCTAAATCCGCATAACCTAACACAATTTCTGCAATAAAATCCATCAAAACACTTCCTTGGGGAATTCCATTGGTCTGACCATATGCCATTGCCCTAATCAAATCATCTATTTTGTCTCCGTTGGATTTATTTTTGGATTTATTATTCCCAACAGTCAAATTAGCTTTAACTTCTTTTTTCCCATGCAGCGCCCAAGGAATTGAATGTGTATAAATAGAGCTATAACAATCTACAATATCCGTAAATAAAACACAGTCATAATCCAAAGCATATTCCAACGACTTCTGCTCTATTTCACTCCACCAATTGATAATAGTATTTTCTTTTGTAGATTGTTTGTCTGTATCATCTACTATAGGCATACTACAACATTTTATCGCTTCATTTTTTTGAAACATAGCAAATCTTTTTACAATATCTTTCCATGCCGTTTCTTCTGTAATCTGATTGACCAAACAAACATAAACGACTGGATTTATCAATTGAAGCGGCCGCCATGAAAAACATCCATCTTTATTCGAATAAAACTTATAATTAACGCCCTCAAGTAAATTTGGAGGAGTGTTTTTTAATTCATTCAACTTTTTGCATTTAATATGCTTCGATAGATTATTTAACAACGGTTGAAAATCAAAATATGTGGGTAATTCAATATTACAATAAGATTCTTTTTGTAGAAAAAACGATTTTGCTTCTTCATGTGGCAAATCCAAAACAGTTTTCATATGCATTATTCATTCATTAGACATCAATTTGGGCAATATGTTATCTTTAGTTTTATTTATAGTTCTAATTTGTAACTCATTTAATCTTATCTTCTCAAAATAATCTTTTATATGATTTTCAAATGTATGAATTTCTTTTGTTGAAGGTAAAAAAACATTTATACCTTTGAAAGTATTTGTCGTTATGGTATCAAAAACACTACCATACGCAGCTGATTGCAATTCATCTACAAAATAAGACACTAAAAGATATGTAAAAAAGAAGCATCCATGCTCTTTGGGCAATATACCATAATTAGATTGACTAAAAGCCATAGGTTTAGACAATAAGCAATATTTTCCAACTGTACCTCTTGCTGAAATTACTAAAGCATTTTCAGGAAGTAATTTTGCAGAACTATTATTTAACCCTTCTGTCGTTATATTTTTATCTGTATCTATTATGTATCCTTTATGGTTATTTGAAATATCCCCACATGAAATCCAACATATATTCCCATTCCAATAAGTTTCATTATTCGTCTTAGGAGTTCCACCACCAACTAAAAGGATACAATCATATAGTGTCTTTTCCTCCCACTCTTCTTTTGCATCCTCAATAAACCATTTACGAAACAATGTTTCCGCCATTGCTTCGAGAGTTTTATTTTCTTGATGAAGCAAATCTATTTTATCGTCTAAAGAACTCAAAATAGAAGCTATACGTTTTTGTTCTTTTAATGAAGGAAGTAATATTTCTATGGTATCAAAAGTATCCCTTGTTATTGTGTCGAAAACGCCTCCATGAGAATTGTGTTTCAATTCTTGAATAGAAGAAAAAAGCAAATAATACAAATAGTCTCTATCAACCAACTTTGTAGGTTGTATTCCATAACATGATTGATTGAATGCCATATCTTTTCCCAACATTGCCATGGCACCAACCGTTCCTCTGGCAGAAATTATAATATCACCTTTTGAAAGAATTTTAGTACTACTATTATTCAGTCCTTCAACAGATATATGTTTTTCTGTTTCATAAACATATTTTCTGTCGTTATTGAAATCAACAACAGATAACCATGGTATATTTCCATTCCAATACCTACATTCACTAGTTTTAGGAGTTCCCCCACCAACTATTTTTATTATCTCTCCCAATTTATATTCTTTCCATTCGCCCATATCCGCTATCTTTTACGGTTGTTGATTTCCGATTCCAAAGCCTTTAACTCATCATCATCATTTTTATCCTCCTGCTGTGCGGCATATAGTTTTCTACGCTGGTTGAAATCTTCATACACAGCATCCACCATCTGCTCCATTTGTTTATTGGAAACAGTTCCTGCCGTTTTCAAAACATCTTTATTTTGGAAATTCAGCAATGCATCAATATTGTCGCGCCAGAAATTCAAAGTCAAATCCTTTCGCTCTTTCACCCGCAATTCGGCCGAATCAAGAAACAGAACAGTCAGTCTGTTAAGCGAATCTATTTCGTCACTCTGCAAATAATTTTTGGCAACATAAATATCCTGCTTACGTACTATACTGCCTTTCCATGAAGTCAATGCCATGTTGGGTTGTGAAGCATCGGCACGGCTAACTATTATTTCAGCCGCGGTCTTATGCGTTACTGCATAAAGCAATTTGTTCTGGGTTTCAGCAAAAAACATTTGTGTAGCCTTGTCTGTTTTGTCATAATCACTGCTTAATGCGAGCAAATCCCTTATTTTCTGATAGAAACGCTTTTCACTTGCCCGAATGTCGCGTATGCGCTCCAATAACTCATCGAAATAATCGGGACGACCATCCGGATTTTTCAAGCGTTCATCATCCATCACGAAACCTTTAACCATGTACTCTTTCAGATTCCGATTAGCCCAAATACGGAACTGCGTACCACGTTTGCTCCTAACCCTGAAACCAATGGCCAAAATCATATCCAATGAATAGAATGTCACATTATAATTCTTGCCATCAGCCGCAGTTATTAAGTAATTCTTAATAACTGAATTTTCACCTAACTCATTATCCTTCAATATCTTGGATATATGAATACTAATATTTGCCACAGAGGTGTCAAAAAGTTCCGCAATCTGGCTTTGGTTCATCCAAACATTCCCATCTTTGGCATACAATACTACTTTTGCCTTTCCGTCTTCTGTGTTGTATATGATAATGTTGTTTTGTTCCATAACTCAATTTTGTGAGATTCAGAATTTGATTTGCGAAAGGTTTTCCATTATCTGTTTGTTCAACCGCTCTTCTTCCTTCAACTGGGCTTCAAACTCTGCTTTCAGCGCCGTAAAGCGTTCTTCAAAGTTGAAAGCGTCTTCCTCCTCCGGCAAGCCCACATAACGGCCGGGAGTAAGCACATAATCCAATTCCGCAACGCGCGACACGGGAACAGATGCACAAAAGCCGGCAACATCCTGATATGTTCCACCTTCATTTCGCCAATTATGGTATGTGTCGGAAATCAGTTTAATGTCTTCCGGTGAAAATTCGCGGGTGCGGCGATTAATGAGGTGTCCCATGTTTCGGGCATCTATAAACAATATTTCCCGACTACGTTCCCGAAAAGAGCCATCCGCATGGCGGTTACGGCTCAAAAACCATAATGAAGCAGGAATCTGCGTGTTGAGAAACAACTTTGCAGGAAGATTTACAATACAGTCCACCAAACCGGCATCCACCAGATTCTTCCGTATCTCTCCTTCTCCGCTGCTTTTTGATGTAAGCGCGCCTTTTGCCAACACGAATCCGGCTTGTCCTGCAGGCGCAAGGTGGAAAATAAAGTGTTGAATCCATGCAAAATTGGCATTACCGGTAGGAGGAACACCGTATTTCCAGCGTCCGTCCGTACGTAACAGTTCACCACTCCAATCGCTGTCGTTAAACGGGGGATTAGCTATTACATAGTCCACCTTTACATCACGGTGTGCATCATTGAGGAATGAACCTTCCGTGTTCCATTTCACTTGCGAAGCATCAATCCCGCGAATGGCCAGATTCATTTTACAAAGCCGCCAAGTAGTCTGGTTGCTTTCCTGCCCGAAGATGGAAATATCGTTTACACGTCCTTGGTGCTGCTCCACAAATTTTTCGCTCTGCACGAACATGCCGCCCGAACCGCAACAAGGATCAAGGACACGCCCTTTGTATGGTTCCAGCATATTAACAAGCAATTCGACAACACTGCGCGGGGTATAGAACTGTCCACCCTTTCTCCCTTCTGCCAAGGCAAATTCACCCAAGAAATACTCAAACACATGCCCCAAAAGATCGGCACTGTTGGTTGCGGCATTTAATGTGCTATTGCCGATTAAATCAATAAGTTCGCCCAAACTGGTCGGATCAAGATTAGGACGGGCAAAGACTTTGGGCAACACGCCTTTTAGGGACGGATTGTCCTTTTCAATTGCATCCATGGCCGCATCTATCAACTTTCCTATTTGGGGATCTTTAGCATTGGAAACCAACGTATTCCACCGGGCTTCGGCAGGAACATAAAACACATTTTCCGCCTTGTACTCCTCACGGTCCTCAGGATCAGCACCAAGATTCGTTTCCTGTTTCAATTTGTTATATAGTTCCTCAAAAGAAACTGATATATAACGTAAAAAGATAAGTCCCAATACCACGTGCTTGTACTCGGCAGCATCAATGTTTTTACGAAGTTTGTCTGCCGCTTTCCAAAGCTGTTTTTCCAATGGTTCTTCTACTATTTCTTTTTTCTTGACCATGTTATCTTTCTTTCTTGATTTTATTTACCAATAACGCATATCAATATTCATTATGTACTTGAAAATGATTATTAAATTGGGAATCATACATTCCTACACCACTTTAACATATTTCTAAAAATTCATTCAAATTTGATTGACCAACCATTTATTCGACTCTTCCTGATAAAACATTTATTAAAAACTACATCTCAATAATTAGATGCAAAAATAATAATTCTATTTTACTTTTAAAACATAAATATTGGATTATTGTAGATTTTTTATATAAAACCTCTTCATTATAAAAAGTAATTCTGATATTACTTAAAACATGCAATATCATTTAATCCAGCAAAAAAACACTTGAATCTCTTGTCCGGAAGTTGATATTAAGTCGATACGTTGTATGTTTTCTAATGTAAGCCGCAATCGGTCGAACCATATTATTCCTTATCCATATACTTTCATGTACAATAATTTCACGCATCTTTTAGTACTGTCTGACACACCAAATATTCCACAAACAAGGATACATTCAGGATACATATCACTGATTTCAGGATACATTCAGGATACATTTGTCTGTTTTTTTCAACATTTAATTTTTAAAATACAAAAAGAAGTACTGAAATTCTATTATTTGTCGAGTTAAAAATATTGTCCGGTAACAAGTCGAGTTTTCAATTAACGACATCAAGAATGATTACCTGTAAATAAATAATCCTTATAACGTTTTTTTACATCAATATCAAGATAAATTCTCCATATCACAAAGAAAGAACCAAATCAGCCAACAATACTGCTGTTTCCGGTTCATCTTTTGGTGCATCTTTAGGTTTCCATGCCACAATAAAACGAGCAGATGCAGAACGCACCTCATAGCCTTTTTCTTTCCATTCCAACAATGTTGTCTGCATGTTTGAAGACAATTTGGCCACCTCTTTTCCAGTTCCGGGCTCATACAAGATAAAGTTTTCATAATACAAGGCATCTCCTCCTCTTAAAGACAGTACTTCCTGTTTAAGATTCTTGAAATATCCCAAATTGACATCCTTATGGGTAAGTTGCAATACAATTTCTTCAGGCATGGAATATTTTTTCGAGTCAACAAAATAATTATCCACGCTCAAATTATCGAAACAATTACTATTGGTATGAATAAACAGTCTGTTTTTAGCACGTGTCATGCCAACATAAAAACGACGCATCAGTTCATCATCTTTGGAATGATTATCTGAAACAAGCATATATACATCGTCAAATTCAAGACCTTTTGCCTTATGAATAGTAGAAACCACCACGTCAGTATTTGAGATATCACAGAAATCTTCCACAGACGACTCAAATACAAAATCCCTGAAGTCACTAATGTATTTGGTTTTATTAGTCTGTTCAAACAGTTCCGTACAACGGTTCAGATACGACAAGTTTTGACCTTTCCCATATAAAGTTGATGTAGCTTGTTTGGCTGCGTCCCATAGTTCGTCAGGAATCAAAGGTGTGGTGAGTCTTTTATCGATATATTTCAAAAAATACCTCACTTCTACCATATTCCAGAAGCGAAAGCCGTCCATGGACTGTATCAATTTACATTTAATGCCTTGTTTTCTTAATAGAGCCACAATAATAACCGCTTCATCATTTCTTTGAGTCAGTATGCAGGATGAACCATTATCCTTATGACGTATCAGATTCTCGATAAGTGGCTGATACATATATAATGACCTGTGGCGTATCACTTCGACATAGCCTTTTTCCTTTCTCATGGAGATAATAGGCGTTTTTTTCATTCTTTTACTGATAGTCTTAGTAAACTCATTGGCGAAATTCACTAAATGACGTGCACTTCGGTAATTCTCAGTCATCTCAAAACAACGGCTTCCCGAAATCCGTAGCATTTGATACATGTGTTGGGAATCAGCTCCGCGGAATTCATAAATATTCTGGTCATCATCGCCGACAAGAATGACGCGCATTTCTTCATTTTTAGTCATCATCGCCATCACAAGAGCATACTCTTCAGCACTTATATCCTGAGCCTCGTCTATTACCAAAACCGTTTTTCCTATTCTATTAGGTTCAACCTCTCCCTGTTCTATCATCTTAGCAGCTCTATCCACTACATTATCGACATCTTCAAGATTGCCTACACGACCTAAAAGATCAAAACTGTATGAGTGAAAAGTTTTTATTTCAACATAATATGCTGCATTCCCCATCAATTTCACCAAACGTTGTTTGAATTCCGTAGCTGCCGCACGTGAAAATGTCAGCATCAAAAGTTGTTCGTGTTTGACATCTTCCAACAACAAAATAGATGCGAGCTTGTGAACCAACACACGTGTCTTTCCGCTACCGGGACCGGCAGCTACAACAATACAACGAGAATCCTTGTCGGAAACAATTTCCTTCTGACGTTCAGACAACTGACCGAACAACTGTTTGTATTTCTCCGGTGTCAGATTGCGTTGTATCTCCTTTATCCTTTCACCTTTGAAATACTTGGCTATAAACTTCTTATAGTCCATCTGAAAATAATCCTGTACGTATTGCAACGCTGCATTATAATTACGCACCATCAGATTGGCATATTCCCCTACAATATGTACTTGTTGGATTTTCTGTTTGTAAAACTCATTCAACATTTTGTAGTCTTCCAACTTATATCTCAACTTACTATCCTTTATTCTTCGTATATCCATGGCATTATAAAGAACCAAGAATCCACCTTCAAGTTTAAGAGCGCCTATCTTAGACAGATACAAAAGAGTTTCTTCCACATCCTCAATCTGAAAGTCATAGGGTTCATTGAAAATAGAATGAGATGCTGCCTTGACATGATTCAGAAGTTCCAATATAGAAAACTGTATCATTCTTTTCTCCTTATCCTCATTAGAAGCTGTATTCTCCATTCCAAAGAGCCATTTTATGGTTAAACGGCTTATTTCTAATCGTCTCTCAAAACGATTTATAGTTGATTTCATATCTGAACGGAGAGTGATTTCCATATTATGGAGCGGATCTTCTTTTTTACGTATATAACCTTTTATAGTAAGAAAATAAAGCAGGGTACGAATATCTTTCTCTTTAGAAGTATTGATACCATCGTTTATTACATTATCATTCAATTGTTTACAAGAGATGCGCAAAGATTCGTCAGGGATATGGCTTAGTATATATTTCTCCAATTTGGCAAAACGCTCAAGCAAAGCCCTTGACTTTCGTTCCGAGTCGCCGACATCCATGATATAGGCGGAAATATCCTTGCTATCTGCCAAAATACCTTCCTGACGCATACGCTCCACAACAGAAATGACCACACTTTTATTAAGTCCGAGAACATCCGCCAAATAGTCTATCCTCGACTCTGCCTCTGAATCCTGTGATTTTGTAATATATTTTTTAGATATTAGTGATTTGATAATCCTTGAAACATTTTCTATCTCCTCTTCAGCAAAAAGCACCGATTCCGAAATGCGTTTCATGGCTTCATTCATATTCTTTACCGTAATACCGGTGGCATATACATGAGGTATATTGTTTCCCCTTTCTATGAAACCGCTTTGTTCCAAAGCAGATAAAGCAGTCCTTACACGAGTCTCAATGTCAGATACGGTATCATCCCAACCTGCCTGACGAGCTATTTCCAAAGCAGAACAACAAACTCTATTACGTTGTTTTGTAAGATCTTTTATAGCTTTCCAAACCTGTTGTATCTCGCTTATGCTGAGTTTTGTCTGGTTTAACAGTATGAAATGTTTGTCCAAATCACTATCACAATAAAGCACATAACAAAGAGCATCGATATGAGGGTCGCGTCCGGCTCTGCCAGCCTCCTGCACATAATTCTCCAATGAATCGGAAATATCATAATGCACCACGAGACCGACATTTTTCTTATCTACTCCCATACCAAAAGCCGAAGTTGCCACTATTATGCGCACATCATCATTCATGAAACTATCCTGATTGACAATTTTTTCATCAGAATCCATCTTGCCATTGTAAGGTAAAGCTTTATAACCGTCACGAGTCAGTTTGGCTGCAAGTTCTATTGTACGTCTGGTACGAGAAACATAAATGATAGTCGGACAATCGGACTCTGCAATCAATCCTCTCAGTATAGAATATTTCTCATCATCAGTATCAGCATGTATGACAGAATAATGCAGATTGGTTCTGGATGCCGTAGAAGCAAACAACTCTAAATCCAATTTCAAAGTATTTTTGAAATAGTCTCTGATATCCTGTATCACTTTCTGTTTGGCCGTAGCTGTGAAACAAGACACGGGTATGGGTTTTCTACAACCCTTTTTTTGCTGATATTCCTTAATAAACTTGCCGATATACAGATAATCCACCCTGAAATCATGTCCCCATGAAGAAAAACAGTGTGCTTCGTCTATCACGAATCTCACAACATGACGTATCATCAGAATCCTTTCTATGGTCTTAGAGCGGAGCATTTCAGGAGCAATATACAACAACGAGACTTCACCTTCGATAACCCTATTAATTGCCAAAGCTCTTGTAATAGGATCCAAAAGGCCGTTAATGGTTACGGCATCAGTAATACCTCTGTCAGCGAGGTTGTCCACCTGGTCTTTCATCAATGATTGCAAAGGAGAAATTACCACAGTAAGTCCATGCACGGAACGACCTTCCATCAGTGCCGGCAACTGAAAGGTAAGCGATTTACCGCCTCCGGTAGGAAATATAGCTATCAACGATTTGCCTTCCACGGCAGCTTTAGCAGCTTTTTCCTGTAACGGCTCTCCTTCATAAGTACGAAACTCCTCGTATCCAAAAAATGACTTCAGGTTAATTAACACATTCATCCGGGTACTGCAATAAGCACAATCTTTATGACAAGGAGTTTGTCGCAGAAGTTTTATCACAAACTCGACTTCAGGATAATTACGCAACACCCATCCTGGAGTTATGGAACGATGATCAGTGGTATCGACAAGAGCCAATGCGTATGCCAATTCGCATGGATATTGTTTTATGATCCAATCCATATCGGCATGTTCACAAATTTTTCCTTTATAAAGTTCAAATATAACTTGAGACAATCCATCATGGATATAATCAGCACCAACCATGCTGAGAAATCCTTCAAATTCCTCCTGTCCTTGTAATAATGAGGCAAACAAATTGCGTTTTCTTTCCGGAAGAGAATTCCAGCGTGCAATCTCATCCAACAACAAATCCTTGGCTTTCACACAATCATTCACAGGATTATTAATATCGTCGCTGATCAACTTATCGTCTTTTACAAGTCTGTGATATGGACGATCAGGAAACATCAAAGGCGACATATAAAGCGTATCGACCAAAAGCCAACGGCATTTTCTGTCAGCGAACAAATACTTGGCATCATGATGAATGATATTATGTCCACAGATAAAGTCAATATCATGAAGAAAATCAAATAATTTCTCTTTTGATGCCTTATGATAGACGGCTCCGTCATAACGGATGGCACCTATATCATGTATTTTTTTATCATTAAATCCTATCTCTAAATCAATAATAGCATAATGCGAAGCATCATACGACACAGATGATACCTTCCTACTGAAATTCTTTTTTATATCTTCAATATTTCTGATGCCGATCAGTCTGTTCCATATTGACATACTCCCTAAATTAACGTTTTAAAATATTTCGTTCATTAAAAATATATTGCACCGTTTATTAAGTCAATAGTCTTTATTATTTCAGCATTTCGAATCACATTGATTATAATTCATTCTAAAAACAAGTAATTATCATCAATATCGACAAAGGCCGAAATCATTTATGTTCAAAAATATTTTTAAATTCAACACCTGAGTCCATATACAATACAACCCTATATTTTCCGCAAAAATACAAATATTAAAACAATATTCGCTACATATATCTAATTATTTCGATTTTAAGTGTGTTTTTGTTCTTCTCATAAAACATACTCATATTAAATCATCAGTATTAAAAGACTTCCAAAAAAAATTTTAACAAATTACTTCCGAATATCATGTTGTTATTTGAATTATTAGTCTTTCATGAAACTTTTTTTTCAGTAAACACACTGCATATTCTCCACAAACAAGGATACATTCAGGATACATATCACTGATTTCAGGATACATTCAGGATACATTTGTCTGTTTTTTCAACATTTCATACATTTCATTCTTAAAATAAAAAAAGTTAAAATACAACAGTAAGTACTGAAATTCCATTATTTTTCAAGATTCAAAAACATAGTTTCAAGAAGAAGTGGGAAGCAATGAAACGATACAAAACCGTCATTTATAATACCATTTACATTATTAAAATAAAGATTGACAAAAACATCTCAGAAAAATTTTTTATCCTTATCCAACATTGAGCTAAATAATTAAAAGAAAAATATTGTAGAAACAAAATCTTCTACAAATCCAAATAAATATAGGCTGCAACATTATCTGAAACAGCCTATACAGAAGATTATATTGTCTAAAAAATTATAACGGTATCATGTTATTATATCGAACAGAATTTCTCAATAACACTTTCTTATTCCGAATTTTCAATCTTCAAAAAGATATTGTATTTTAGAATTATCTCTTGGTTTGGCATCCGGAGACTCATCTGGATAGCCGAATCCAATAGCCATAAGCAATTCATATCCGTCAGAGAATCCAAGTTTATCAACATAAGGTTTAGCCACATCCGTTTTCATGAAACGAATAGGTCCCATCTGTATGCAGCTACCAATGCCGTAGGCCCAGGCGGTGTTAACCATATTGCCGGCAAGAAGACCGCAATCCACCTGCGAACACATACCAGAATCCGTTGCTATGAATACTACTGTAGGGGCATTACGAAAGATATTGCGGAAACCGGGCTCATTGAACGGATTATGAGGACTATTCGGGTCCATATTTTCTTTCTGCAAATCAGAGATACCTTTAAGATATTCTTCATTGCTAACCACTCTTATCTCCCATGGCTGTTTGTTCATTCCATTAGGAGCGTTAATGCCACAATTCAATATCACATCCATAATTTCTTTAGGCACAGGAGTTTCCTTATATGCACGTATGCTTCGGCGACCCAGCATATTATCGACTACAACCTGTTTCTCATCGACTACGGTGGCAGAATCGGTTTTGGTGCAACAACTCGTGACGAGTCCGACAAGACCCATCATAAAAATCAGTATTGATACCTTTCTCATAAAAAACTTATTTCTTAAATTCGTCAAAATATATGTCATGAAGTTCGTGATCACTATATTTGAAAATATCTTTATAACTAAGGTTTTTATTTACAATAAGCCATTCGAAGAACTCATCAATAAACGAATCTATTCCAGATGCATGTGCTTTAACATAAAAAAGACTCAATTTCTTCTGAGCCTTGAGATCATCATAATTCTCTCTCTCTTTTAAAAGTTCTATTAAGTCCATCTTAAAAACGTGTTTTTTTATTTCAATTACGCAAATTTACGACTTTTTGAAAAAATTGTCAAGAGCGCAAAAGAAATATTTTCTACATTTTTACAGTCTATTGTTAATCATGATGATATGATTCACCTTTTATTATAGTAAAAGCCCTATATAATTGTTCCACAAAAACGAGGCGTACCATTTGATGAGAGAAAGTCATCTCCGACAAACTGATTTTATGTTTTGCTTTATCGTAAACATCATCCGAGAAGCCGTAAGGACCTCCAATCACGAATACAACACGTTTATAATTAGCATTTGCAAGACGTTCCACCCATTGTGAAAATGCCCGCGAAGTAAAAGTCTTTCCCTTTTCATCAAGGAGAATGACTTCATCACCGGGTGAAAGTTGTGAAAGGATCATTATTCCTTCCTGCCTCTTCTGTTCCTGTACAGTAAGCGTTTTCCTGTTTCTCAAATCAGGTATGACTTTCATTTCGAATGAAACATAATGTTCCAACCTTCCCACATATTTCATTATGCCGGTTTCCAAATAACCATCATCAGTCTTACCTATCACCAATAACATTATCTTCATGATGCAAAAATAAAAATTTATCATCATAATAATCCTCATCTTACCAAAATGTAAAACTACATTTCTTAAAAGTTATTTAGATTTCTCAAAAAAAACAGAATACACAATTATCATAACAAGATATTTCATATCTTTGAATGATTTTTTAAAACTCTGCATTATAATGGATATCAGCATATTTCTCAATCCGGTAAACAAAGATCTTTTAGACAGCAACACTTTATACTTAGCAAAACAAATCGGCAACAGTATAGATTTCTACAACAACGACGACATAAATATAGAAGATTATGACATTGCCATCATAGGAATCAATGAAGATCGCAACTCGGTTGACAATGCCGGCTGCAAAGATGCCCCGGATGTAATCAGGCAGGCTCTGTATCCATTGTATAATCACTGGAAAAATGTCAAAATCATAGATTTAGGAAATATAAAAACCGGGTTTAACATAGAAGACACTTATTATGCAATAAATCAAGTGTTTTTGACTCTTCTAAAAAATCATGTCATTCCTATAGTATTAGGTGGAAGTCAGGATTTGACATTTCCACTCTATCAGGCATACGAAAATACCGGTAAATTAGTCAATATAACTGCTATCGACTCTTGTTTCGACATCGGGCATGACAAAGAAGAGATCAACTCGAAATCATACCTCAGTTATATAGTACTTCATCAGCCAAATTACCTGTTTAACTTCACCAACATAGGATATCAGACATATTTCAATGACGATGAAGTTATCTCACTGATGAAAAAACTTTTTTTTGACGCCTGTCGCTTAGGCAATGCACACAACAACATCACATTGACAGAGCCATTGTTGAGAAATGCCGATATTGTTAGCATTGACATATCTGCTTTTAAGGCTTCCGATGCACCCGGTATCAAAAGATGCTCTCCTAACGGTTTTCTCGGTGAAGAAGGCTGTCAAATGACACGATATGCAGGTTTAAGCAACAAATTATCATCTATAGGCTTCTTTGAATATAATCCAAACTATGATATCAACAATATGACTGCCAAAATGATATCGCAAATGATATGGTATTTCATAGAAGGTTTTTCTAACCGTATTGACGATATACCGACACCGGAAAGCGAAGATTTTATAAAATATATAGTGCAAATAGAAGAGCAGGAAGAAATGGTGTTTTTATGCCATAAACTTACTGAAAAATGGTGGATAGACTTGTCTTTCAAGAGCAAAGACAATGAGATGTATCAACGTCATCATTACATTCCATGTTCAAAGCAGGATTATGACCAGGCAATGCATAACGAAGTACCGGATCGGTGGTGGCAATACTATCAAAAACTTATGTGAAAACAATAATGTTTTTCAAAAAATTTAAGATTATGGCAATATGTTTAAGACTTTGTCATAATTTTTTATCAGGATTATTCTCGAGAAAAGAAGCCCAACTGTTGTATGACTTCTTACCTCTTGGAATTTTGACCTTGTGAGTATCGACATCGCCAAAATCATGTTGAAAGCTATGACACACAGCTGCTGCGATAGCGTCGGTGGCATCGAGATAATCAGGAATCTCAGCAAATCTTACTATTTTTTGCAACATGAGGTAAACCTGTTCTTTAGATGCAGCACCATTGCCGGTTATAGACTGTTTTATCTTTCTCGGCGAATATTCAAAAATGGGAATGCCTCTGTATAAAGCCGCCGCCATTGCAACGCCCTGAGCTCTTCCAAGTTTCAGCATAGACTGCACATTTTTTCCATAAAACGGCGCTTCAATGGCTAATTCGTCAGGATGATATTCTTCTATTATCTCCAACACCCTTTCAAAAATCCTTTTTAATTTAAGTGCTTGATTATCAAACATATTAAGTTTTAACACACCCATACGTATCATATCGAGGTCCTTATTCTTCTGTAAAATAAGACCATAACCCATAATCATCGTTCCGGGATCGATTCCCAATATTATTTTTTCTGTACTCAATATTTTGTATTTTTGTAGTGAAAAATCAGGAAGTTAAAAGCTATGCAGATTTCAACAATCCATAAAGCAAAATTAATAAAATTTGCAGAAACTTTGATAAAAATTATCATTGTACTGTTGGGTTGTTGGTTTTTATATAAAAAAATCATCTGTAATCCCAATATTGCAGACCTTAAAGATACCATTACCGAATCTTTTACCGGAAGAAGAGAGATTATTATCATGATATTTTCATTGGCAATGATGCCGTTTAATTTACTTTTGGAAGCTTTTAAATGGAAAACTTTGATAAAACCATTAGAGAATCTTTCGATAAAACGTTCATATCAAGCCATTTTCACCGGTATTACGGCAGGAATGTTCTTTCCAAACAGAACAGGTGATTTTCTCGGAAGAATATTCACTCTTGAACAAAGCAACAGAATCAAAGCCGCCATGCTGTCTTTTGTAGGTAACATAGCGCAATCAGTCGCCACAATATCATTCGGCTGTATTGCTTTGATATCTTTTATACCTTCAAATTACAAAATCATTTCAATAATACTGACAGTCGCAATAATTGTCTTACTGTTGCTGATATTTTATAACATTCACATATTAAGATATTTACAATTTTTAGTACCAAAAAAATACAAAGATAAGACAGAAGAATATATGAATGTATTCGTAAACTACAACCGCAAGGAGTTATCAATAATACTTGCGTTGTCAATAATACGGTACATATTGTATTGTTCACAATTTGTATTATTGTCATGGGCTTTTAACATCCCGCTTTCGTATTTCAACATCATGATACCTGTATCATTAACATATCTTGCCATGATGATGGTACCATTCATCTCCATGATGGAAATTGCGGTAAGGGGTTCAGTCTGTATCATGGTTTTCGACAGATGGTTTGAAATTCTCGGCATTAGCACTACATACAGCATGATGGCATTTTCCGCAAGTACCATGCTATGGATTATCAATATAGCAATACCTGCTGTAACAGGTCTGTTTCTAATAAACAAACTTAAATTTTTCAGAAAGTCATGAACATAGAAATGATACATATCATATTGATTGTCATCATGGTTACTGCTGCATTATACATGATATGCATTTTTGCTTTCACTTATGGAATTATCACATTAAAAGAAACATACGAAAGATGCTCCATACATGACATCAAGGTTTCCATACTTGTGGCTGCCAAAAATGAAGAAAACGTCATCATCACATTGCTGAAATCATTTATAAATCAAACATACAGTAAAGACATGTTTGAAATAATCCTTATAGATGACCATTCAACAGACAATACGCACAAGTTGGCAGAAGATTTCATAAAAGAACATAGCGAACTGAATATCAGGCTATTGACAGCAACCGGACAAGGCAAGAAAGCTGCAATCTCACAAGCCTTACACTCTGCCAGCAACGACTTGATAATGGTTACAGATGCCGACTGTGACCTGCCTGAAACATGGATTGAAAGTTTTGTCGCAAGATATAAACATCAGGATGTAAAAATGATTTTGGGACCAGTTTTGCTATCACCGGCAAACAACATATTTGAAAAGTTACAAGTTATTGAACATCTGAGTCTTATAGCGAGCACAGCCGGCTCGGCATCTATCAAGATGCCGGTAATGTGCAATGGTGCCAACATGGCATACGAACGCAAAGCCGCCATAGAAGTTGAGAGATATCGTCATGACATGAACATTGTTTCCGGTGACGACATGTTTCTTTTAGAACAGTTTCTGCGACATTACGGCAATAACTCGGTTTGTTTTTTACTTGACAAAGCTGCTGTGGTAAAGACAAAAACAAGTCCTACTATAAGTCATTTTCTAAAACAACGACGCAGATGGGTTTCCAAGACAAAGGCATACACCAATATAAAAATCATTGTCACTGCATTGACGGTATTACTGTTCAATCTCGGAATAGTATCCCTGTCGATAATGGCAATCATTACTCCCCTTTTATGGCTCAACTTCGTGATGTTTGTCTTACTGAAATTTCTTATCGACTTTCCTATATTAAGGTATATATCAAATTTCATGAATCAACGAAGTCTGATATTTTGGGTGTTGCCGTTGGAATTTATTTATCCTTATTATGTGGTAATCACTGCTATCAGTGGTCTGATATTAAAAACACGATGGAAATAAGGTTCTTCACAGCAAAATATCATGTATTCAAAATCTGAAAAATCATTAAAAGTGTTTATGAAGCAACACTGAAGTCTCAATTGTCAGATTTCAATAATATCATTAACATCTTATTCAACATTATGCAAAAATATTATAATAATCCCTCATATTCAAACATTTTTTCATAAAAACCAGCTTTTTTATCCAATGACAGATAATAAGCCCGCGATGTTGAAGGCATGCGCCAAAAACGCAATTTTCTTTGACAAATCAAAACTTCTGACCAAGAACCTGTTGAAGGTTCATTACATTTATACGAATCCACCACCACATCTGTCGCTTTCTGTCCGGTGGTAACGACAGCAGTACAATACGGCAGTTGTTCTATCATAGCTGCAATATCGGTTTTTTCCACCACCTCAAGAAATTTGTCAGAGGCATTGTCTTTTAACCGTCTTACTTTGCAAGCAGTATCAAAAATGGCAATACCTTTCTCGCGGCAAAAATCCATGATAGAAATTCTATCAAACCTTTTTTCAACAGAACCATCAATATTTTTAACGACAAAATGATTTTTATTATGATAAAACACATATCCCATGATACGCCACATATCGTTAATCCAATTCGGATAAAACCATTCCATACACCATTTCTCATGTTTGGGAGGAAAACTTCCCAACATAAGAATACGGGCATTATGGGGAAGAAAAGGCTGCAAAGGGTGTTGTACTATTGGTATAACATTATTCATAACATAAAATATTGACAATATGTTTGTTATAATTTAAAATCATCTGCACTTACAAAAACATAAACATATTTTAAACAGACATTAAAAATAAATGAAGTTTTGTTGTAAGACATTAAAAAGATTTTTTGATGAATATCATTTCATTACATAAAAAAAGGCACGTTGCAGCGTGCCTTTTAAAAATATGAATAAAATATTAATCTTCATCTTTTTTACTTTCCTCATAAGCTTTCAGCAACTTATTCTGAACATCAGTAGGCACCTGTGCATATTCAGCATATTTCATTGTAAAGGTTCCTCGTCCTGAAGTGAGAGAACTCAATGAAGTCGAATATTTGTCCATCTCTGCCAACGGCACTTTGGCACGAATAATTTGATAATGATGGTCAGAATCCATTCCCATGATGATGGCGCGACGACCCTGAAGGTCTGTCATACAAGCACCCATCATATCTTCAGGCATACGTACGGCGAGGTCATATATAGGCTCCATAATCTTAGGACCGGCATTCTTGAAAGCAGCACTGAAAGCCATACGACCGGCAATCTTGAATGCCATTTCGTTTGAATCGACCGGGTGCATCTTGCCATCATAAACATAGACGACAATATCACGTGCATACGAACCTGTAAGAGGACCTTCTTCGAGACGTTCGTTGATACCTTTAAGAATAGCAGGCATGAAACGTGCATCGATAGAACCACCTACTATACAGTTACAGAAGATAAGTTTACCGCCCCATGGCAAGTCATATTCTTCTTTTCCACGCACCTGAAGTTCAGCAGGATCAGTATATCCCTCATAATAAGGCTGAAGCATAAGATGAACTTCACCAAACTGTCCGGAACCACCCGACTGTTTCTTATGACGATAATCGGCTTTGGCAGTTTTAGTAATAGTCTCACGATATGGAATCTTAGGTGAAGTGAATTCGACAGCAATTTTATGAACGTTGTCTAAATACCACTTTATAATATTAAGGTGATATTCACCTTGGCATTGGAGAATATTTTGACGCAACTCGCGTGACATGCCTGATAATATTGTAGGATCCGTTTTATGGAAGTCTGCCAGAATACCGCCAAGTTTCTCATCTTCCTGTGAATTAACTGCCTTAACAGCAATGGAGAAAACAGGAGTAGGAAATACTATAGCCGGGAATGCTGTATCTGCAATCTTGGGGTCAACAAGACTGTCACAAGTACGGACATCTTTCAACTTAATAGTAGAAATTATATCACCGGCACAAACTTTCTCGATTCTTTCACGGTTTTTACCGTTGAAAACGAGAAGTTGCGAGATACGTTCCTTATTACCTGTACGAGGATTGACAAGGTCCTGTGATTCAGCAATAGTACCGCCATAAACACGAGCCATAGCGACGTCGCCGAGATTCTGTTCGTTAGTAATCTTAAAGAAGAACATCGCTGCCGGTTCATCAACACTGTTATGAAATTCTTTGCCATTAGTAGCGACCACAGCAGGAGTATCTGCCGGAGAAGGACAAGCATTGACAATAAATTCAAGAAGACGTGTCACACCTATTCCATTTTTAGCAGCGCCACAGATAATCGGGAAAATGTCGCGATGAACAATACCGAGACGAATACCTTTTTCCATATCCTCTTCACTGAGAGTTCCTTCCTCAAAATATTTTTCCATAAGAGACTCTTCACCTTCGGCAGCATGTTCTATAAGGTTGTTATGAAGTTCTTCTGCCTTGCTCATTTCAGAAGCAGGAATATCTTGAATTTCGGGTGCTCCGTTACCATTTTTGAAAACCAACATCTTCATCATGATAAGGTCGATAACAGAATTAAATCCCTCACCTGTGTTGACTGGATATTGAATAGGAGTGACTTTATCACCGAAATAATCTCTCAACTGATGAACGGAATCGTCAAAGTTAGCATTGTTATGGTCAAGTTGATTCATGAAGAACACCACAGGTTTGTTTGTAGTAGTTGCATGACGCCATGCATTTTCTGATGTTGCCTCAACACCTGCCTGAGAATTGACCGTAAATACAGCTGTGTCTGCTGCCGACAAACAAGCTACTATATCACCAGAAAAGTCACTGAAACCCGGTGTATCTAAAATATTGATCTTTTTGTTATTGAAAAGCGTGTACATTAAACTTGCATGTACCGAAATACCGCGTTCCATTTCAATAGGGCGGTAGTCAGACACTGTATTTTTGTCCTCGGTAGCACCTTTTCTGTTGATGATTTTGCCTTCGAATACCATGTTCTCGGCAAGAGTAGTTTTTCCGGATTTAGCAGCTCCGATGAGAGCAATGTTCCGAATCTCGTCTGTCTGGAATATCTTCATAGATTTTATATTTGTATTTCTAAATTACCAATTTGGGTGCAAAATTACATATTTCAATGCAATAATCCCAATATTTTCTAAAAATAAACTGAATAATTTCAAACTTTTAAGGTTTTCCTTAAATTTGAGGATATAGTGCCTTGATATTGTTCCAACGAGATTCATCCATTTTAGCACCTATAACCTGTATTATATTCTCAGCCAAGATGCTGCCAAGTTCACCACATTCTTTCAATGACATGCCATTAATAAGGCCTGCAAGGAATCCCGCTGCATACATGTCACCGGCACCAGTAGTATCAACAACACTAACCTTATGACAATCAATATGAACCATCTCATCACCTCTTTTTATCAACGAACCTCTCTTGCCGATTTTAACGACTGCAATATCGACATATTGAGAAAGGAGCTCCAATGATTCTTCCGGAGACTTCATTGTAAGACTTTTTGCCTCTTCCTCATTGGCAAAAACGATGTCAATCTCAGGTAACATCTGCAATAACAACTCACGATTACTCTCAACAACATTATAACTTGCCAAGTCGAGAACGACTTTACAACCAGCTTCTTTGGCAAGTTTGACAGCTTTAACGAACAAGGAAGTATTAGCAATAAGATAACCTTCTATGTAGCAATAATCCCAACCCTTAAACTGTTCCAAATTGAGATGACTGTCTGTCAATTCCACTGCAGCGCCAAGGTATGTGGCAAAAGTACGTTCTGCATCGGCAGATACTATAGCACGTGAAGTGCCTGAAGGAGTATCACTATGAAATACAACAGGTTTGACACCGACCGACATCATGGCGTCTTCAAAAAATGCCCCGACTTTATCATTTCCAGTATAACAAATAAAACCTGTCGGAACGCCCAACTTTGCCAATCCATGAATAGTATTGGCAGAAGAACCACCAGGTGCCATTGAACTCTCAAAACTTTCAAGAGATTCCCCTATTCTATCAGACATCTCTCTATCGACAAGTTGCATAGAACCTTTGGGAAGATTCAATTCTTTCAAAATATTATCATCATTAATTTTGGTTAAAATATCTACCAAAGCATTGCCAATGCCAATAACCGATTTTTTCATCTTTAATTTTTTGTTAGAGATTGCAAAAATAACAATTTTTGGAATTATTTTTTAAAATCTCTGTTTACAAAGTCAAAAAACAGCTTAAATCAGTCATCTAAAAGACTAAAACGACACTAAAAAATATAGAAACACGATTAGAATATCTTGAAAAAGAAAGACAAACTAAAAAAGATGAAAGAAAGAAAAAGGCGGTTATGAGATTTAACACATTATTTTTCAAATATTTATCATTTCAGTAAAAGAAAAAAATTAAAATTTATCAAAAAAACATTGTCGAAAATAAAAAAAGATGTATCTTTGCAACCGCAAACACAAAAGAAAAGTGTTTCAAACGCCTCCTTAGCTCAGTTGGTTAGAGCATCTGACTGTTAATCAGGGGGTCTCAGGTTCAAGTCCTGAAGGGGGCGCGGAGATTACAAGAGTGTAATTTAATTTTTTATGTTTCATGTTATTATTTAAAGAATGGTCGCTGCCAGGTGACCGTTCTTTATTTTTATTCCTTTGTTCATTATCTTGTAAAAAAACGTCAGCAACGCTTTTGAGATTCCCAAATTTTGTTACATAATCAATAATGAAAAACAGACAATTTTTGATTTTGAACCATATTATCGGTTTTAGTTCTTCATCAAAAAACAAAAACTGTACGCCTCAAATATCATTTCTCATTTAGATAAAACATCTAATGATACAAACATTTACCATAATGTTCAAAACATAAATCCTTATTTTACAAAAAACAACAGATTCTGTTTTTAATGAGAAAAGAAAGTCATAAATAATATTTTGAGGTCCAAAAGCAACGACCAATTGCGATAATATTCCATATTGATTTTTACCTTATCGGGATATATCACTTCATCATTATACTTGACAGGGTCTTTCTGTTGAGACAGCAACTCTTCCTCATGACGATACTTAAGACTTGCAGGACCTGTCAACCCCGGTTTCATCAAGAGAATGACACGTTCATCCCCTTGCAGGGTATCGGCATAACCCGGAACATCGGGCCGAGGACCAACAAGACTCATCTGTCCCACAAACACATTGAAAAGTTCAGACAAAGCATCTATTTTCTTATCGCGCAACCATCTTCCAAAAGGAGTAACACGAGGGTCAAAAGAAGTAGTAACATAAACCTCTTCACCAATATTCTTCATTGTCCTTATTTTACATATCTTGAAAGGTTTTCCATATTGTCCTATGCGAACCTGCCAAAAAAAGAAAGACCCATCAGGCATCTTTATTTTATGTATGATGAAAATCACCAACATGAAAGGACTAATAAACAGCATTCCAATCAATGCCACTATCCTGTCAAATACCCATTTTATCGCCAAAGACAATTTTCTCATCATATCAATAAGGATTAACATCTCTTGTACGAAACGATTCTTTCACTTTTCTTACATAAAGTTTTTTAACATCATCAGGCAAAGCACACCTGTTCATATAACATCGGGTTGCATCAGGATTCTTTGCCAATGCTGTGGCAAGACACCATGCCAACCCCATTTTTACATAATAAGGAGCATTTATTCTGTTCTGTACGCCATATTCCGACACAATACTGTTCAAATCTATATTATCGAACCGGGAAAATACCATCTGAATATCATCATTCAAAAGATAACACATAGACATCACTATGGCAAATCTGACTTCAAACTCACGGTGCGACACAAAACAGTCATTCAAAAAACTCATCATCAAAACATAATCAGAGGACTGTTTGTTTTTAAGCACCTTGGAAAACCATTTGGCACTACTGCAGAAAACGTCACATACAGCCCAATTGTCAATAACAGGCACAAAATCTTCAAGCAAAGTCAATCTTTGAACAACCGAACATTTAACATAATTCAACAACAAACCCCACACCACAATTTCCTCATGATAGAGTTTTTCTTTTTTCTCTGCAGATTTGAAAGATTCCAACAAAAACAAAGGATCATCCCGTTTTGCAAGTTGTTTTGCCAACTCTTTCATGTCAGGAATATGGACACCCATTATCCTTCTTCCCGGCAAAGCATTAATGATATTAATTTGACCTTTCCTATATCTTTCATCTTCCTTAAAACGTTCAGGAACAAGCGGAAACAATAAACTCTCAATCATAACGAACCAATTTTACTTTCAAACATACTTTTCTGTTGCCTGTTATACTCTTCCAATCTTAAAACAGCCTTAACATTAACAAAAGGAATAACGTTTCTAAAAGGATACAATATCTTTACTACAATCCCAAACCACCATTTATAGTAAACATCAAGTCTGCAATAAGCCTTTCTAAACTTAAATTTATCAATAAGATAAGATTGTATATTAGAATGTTCGGAAACAGAACGGGAGCCGTCGGAAACACAAGAAAATCCTTTTTGTTGAAGATAATAATCTATCATCACATAAAAAAGACCGTAAAATGCACTGTATTCTGCTGTTTTATAATCATGTAAGATGTATGTGGCATCAAAATCACAAAACATTCCATACTTTCTGTTGACACTTAACCCGACAAGATTATCATCATCATTAAACACTCCCCAAAAATCATAATCCTCGCTGTTACAGTATTTAATCCATGATATAAAATCAGATTTTGACATGCTTCTGTCTTTAATTTTATAGTGTTTATAAGAATCCTCTATAATATCATAACCATATTTCAAGATACATTCCTTATCAACGATTTTAAAACACAATTTTCTTTTAGCACGATTAATACAATTTTTTGTAGATTTCCCAAATTCGCTCCACCCGGAATAAGAATCCTTTATCACATACCAAAACGAAGTAGCCACATTGCAGTCGAAATCATAAGTATTTCGCACCATAAAACCGCCATTAGCGAGCATTATAGAATATTGTTGTTCAGTCAGTTTTGTCTCTTTATCAGGGGAACTGTCAAAGATCCATGCATGACGGTACAAATGATATTTATCGACAACAAAATTATGTGACATGGCAATTAAAAGTCGTAATATTTTCTGTCAAGACTTGTTCTAATACCCACGCTAAATATAAAATCATTTACATTTTCTTTTTCTACAGAATGATAACGATGAGTAATCTCAGCAAACACATTCATGTTATAAGAAGGATTGACAAGCCATGAGAATACAAAATTATTCATAACGAGAATGTTTTTCTCTCCTGTCAGCATATAATGCCCATATCTACCTTGTTCACCATTTATCCAAGCATAATCTCTGTAATCCAAATAAATATTATGTCCGTAATTCAATGTATCCACATCATCGCCCCATTGTCCATAATTCATTTTATACTGTAGGTAAAATCTCTTGTAATTATATTGGGCTCTCAAGACCAATTCACAAAGATTTGCGCCCCAAGGATGTGCAAGCGGCTGATTATGATGAGCATAGTTATCTTCCCCCGTATAATGAGAATACATATAAGGTCTAACAAGATTAAATTCTCCCTGTAAAAACAGATTCTTCACACCGAAACAATTGTAACTCTTCACACCGAACTGATAAGCCTGTTTATTGGCATAATAGCCTGTACCGGCGACAAATTCATGCACTGTCATCTCATCGAGGACAAACTGACCATACAATGTCGTATGTTTTCCAAGAATAAAACTCATATTAAGCCCCATCAGAGCATTATCAGGAGAAGATCCGGCGTAATAATCTGTTGAACGAAGGAAGATAATAGGATTAATATATTGAAAATCAAAACCTCTACGCACACCTTCATCATTTTGTCCTCTACACACCATGGCATCGAAAAAACCTATGTTAAGACGTTTTGTCACAGCATAATCCAAAAAGTGAATGATAGTAAATTTGCGTGCGTATGTATCATCGGATAACAATGTGTACCTGTCTGTCATTTGAGTATAAAGACAAGTATATTGAATATTCCAAATATCAGCCGTAAGTTTAAGATAAGGATACGAAAATGCATTATCCGAAAGTATCAGAGAACGATAACCGTCACCAATAAAATTCTTGCCATAACCGAGTGTGGCATTAAGCCAATACACTGGACGCAAAGAAATATATGCAGAAGCATTGGTGAAATCAAAACCTTTTTCTTTAAAACGTTTAGTATAACCCTGTCCGGGAATCACTTTATTTTCAACACAATAAGCATTTATATAATCCGGAAACACAGCTTGATTTTCTCTTACATTACTATAGAAAGCAAAATTTTTGCCTATAGTGCCTTTTACTTCAGCACCTCTTGTATTTACCCATATAGACTTATCATCGTCTTTGCCAATTTCAAAATCAATAATCGGATTCACCGCAAAATAAAAATCATCTCCTTTTACTCTGATAAAATCTTTATTAATAAAGGAGTCCCATATCATTTTTTTCCATTTCTTATTAAAATCAACATTCCAATACTGTGATTCATTAAGACTGTCAATATCGATAATGCCATTAAACTGATATTCGGACCAAGACTTCATGGCAGTATGGAAACGATATGAAGAATTATAAGCAGCACTTTGCAAAGACATTTCATAATCATCATTAAGAGGCACGAGCAGTTCCTGGGCATTGGCTCTGCAAATGACGACACATAACATTACTACAATAAATACTTTTTTCATATAACTTACAATAATAGGTTTATTTATTCAAATTCAACACATCTTCAGGAGCGAATGGAGTATAAGGTCCATCTTTAACCTCGAAAATTACTGTACCGGATTCAAGAACATCAATAGTATGCCATTGATTTTTAGGGACGTGTATCCCAAAAACTTCTTTTTTATTGTCGATAATACCACTCTCGACAAGATCTCCATTGTCATTATAAAACTTATATACGAAAGAACCTCTCAATAGAATATAAGTCTCGTCAGTATGAGGATGTCTATGTATAGGCAATACAGTACCGGGTTCCAAAGCATTAAAAAGTCTTTGTGCTTTGGCATCCAAAGACTCATGAAGGTTATAATTCATTCTTAATCTCGGAGAGTTTTTAGCCTGCTCCGTAACATTGTCTAACAATTCTTTGGTAATGAGCATAACTGATTATTATTTTGACAAAATGTAACATGGAAAAACAACAAATGAAACAATAAAAAGAAAACTATGCCTAATTGTCTTTCAAAGATAGACTCAAAAACAGCATTAAACAAAATTATGAACATAAAAGATAGATACACTATATCATATTTTTTTCTTTTTATCATCAAAACAAGAGGCAACACGAAAAAAGAAAGCATAAGAAGCAAACCTATAATGCCTACACTGATTAAAGTATCAAAATATTGATTATGTGAATTTGCTTCATTTTTAATTGCAGAAGTAACAATTTTATATCTTATTAAATTACACTCCACTGTTTGAGGCTGACACCCGTAATCTTTCGCTATAATAATAGCTTCTTCACTTAAACTGTCAAAAGATGATGTTGAAAACATCTTAGATATACTATCAAGACACTGTATTTTAAGAGTATCAAAATTTTCAATATCAGGATTAACAGGTTCTATTTTATTCAACAATTCATCTTTGTAATCATAATATCCATTGACAAGAGCATCTAATCTGTCTCCTGTACCTGTCCCAAAAGCATAACATGTTCCAATGACAGCTTTGGCTGTTTGATATAGCACCACTCTGGTATCTGTTTTATTTTCATTTGTCAATTTATGAAATGTATCGACAAACCTGTTAAAACTGTTTTTAAAAACAAAACATGAAGCAACAATAAACACGCTGATTGACAAAAAAACATACAATGCGATTTTCTTCTTTTTCAGCACAAATACGACCCATATTATCAAAGCGATAAACAACAGCGTCATACAAAGAATTCCGGCCCTTGAGTTCTGAAAAAATATACCTATCACAAGAATAACAGAACATATAATATCGACAAGTTTTGTCCTTGCAGACTCTACAGTAAAAATCTCTACAAAAAGAAACACTATGGCAAGACAAATATACATTGATGTATATGTATGATGAGAATCAAATATTTTTGCCTTAGCAACCATATAAGAATACATTGTTTTCTCATTAAATATATGATTAAAAGAAGCTATGGAAAAATCAACAAGAAAAACAGCTACGAGAGAAAATGTCAGCACATAAAGCAAATAACGCAATCTGTTTTGTGTAATAAATGACAAATCCGAAAATAAAAAATAAAGAGGCAAAAGCAGAAAAAACAGTTTCTTGCCAATTTGTTCCCAAGCTGAAGAAACATCTGATGAATAAAATACACCTATAAGATAAATCAACCAAGTAGCTGCAAAAACAATATATGCAAAAGTATATTTAAGTTGTTGTTTGTTAAACTTGAATTTTTGAATAAATACAATTTTAAAAAATCCGAACAACAGTAATATCATTACCATATATGACGCAACTCTCCAATAAAACGGAATCACTATCACCAACAATGTCAAAAGCGATAATTCTATTTTCTGTATTACATCGAGATCTTTAAAATATTTCATCATCAAATAATTGCAAATCATATAAAATGTATTCAATTCAAAACATAAATCAATACATTTATTTTCAAAGATATTTTTACATATACATCATTTTGAAAACAATCGTCATCTAAATTTCGGCAAAGATAAGATTAATTCAGGAAATACCGAATTATTACCAACTTTTAATTCATTTACAAACTCACAATGCAACTAAAACATAGCAATGTTTATCGAAACATCACCTAAAGATTTATACTTACAACAGAACAAGAAAAAACAAAAGATTTCACACCTATCATTTATCCAAAGAAGCGAAAACAGAATTGTTTGATTTAAATTCAGGAACTATATCTTTCATTTTAGCAACGATTTTAAAATCATCGCTTGTAAGTAACATTTCATAAAGTTCTTTCAATTTAGAATCCACATCTTCTTTAGGATACTGCCGTACTTTGGCACGCATAATTTTTGGATGTTGTGTTTTCAAAGTATTTTCTTTAGTAGCGAGCAATTCTTCATAAAGTTTCTCTCCCGGACGAAGTCCTGTTATTTTAATCTCGACATTTTGCAAACCGGAAAGTTTTATCATTTTACTTGCCATATCATAAATCTTAACCGGTTCTCCCATGTCGAACACAAAAATATCATCATCTTCGCCTATTGCACCAGCTTCCAATACAAGGCTACAAGCTTCCGGTATCGTCATAAAATAACGTATAATGTTTTTATCTGTCACAGTTAGAGGACCACCTTTTGCCAACTGTTTCTTAAACAAAGGTATAACAGAGCCATTGGAGCCCAACACATTGCCAAAGCGAGTAGTGACAAATTTAATACCTTCCACCCGTCTGCTTTGAGTATAAATCTCGGCTATACGTTTTGTGGCACCCATGACATTAGTAGGATTAACAGCTTTATCAGTTGAAATCATCACAAATTTTTCAACACCGCATCTAATAGCCAAATCTGCAACTATTTTTGTACCAAAGACATTGACAAAAACCGCTTCATACGGAAAATCCTCCATAAGAGGTACATGTTTATATGCAGCAGCATGATATAATACCTGTGGATGAAACTTCTCGAACACTTCTGTCATTTTAATCTCATCTTTGACATTACCAACAATAAATTCCATAGGAATACCGAGAGATTTATAAGGCTCATTGTTTTTCAGTTCAAACTGCAAATCATATATTGGGGATTCAGCCTGGTCGAGTAGAACAAGACATTTAGGATGATATTGCAACACCTGTCTGCATATCTCGCTTCCAATAGAACCTGCCGCACCGGTCACCATGACTACTTTACCCTGTATTTCGTTGGAAACATTTTCTTTACCAAGAACAATAGGTTCTCTTTCAAGAAGATCTTCTATTTTAATATCCTCAATCTGATTGACTTTCAATTCTCCATTTATCCAATTATTAATATGAGGAACCGATTTCACTTTCAAATTAAGATCGAGTCCTAAATTGATAAGACGCTGTCTATCATTAACATTAAGACTCGGCATTGCCATAATCATGGTGCTGATATTGTTTTTCTGAAGAAACTCCTTATTTAAAACAGCGGACGGTTTTTTTATAGGTATTCCATTAATAGTTTTACCTATTTTAGCCGAAGAATCATCTATAAAAGATTTAATTAAATATTGATGTGATGTATCCTGATATAAAGCATTAAATGTTATCAATCCGGCATCACCTGCACCATAGATGACGGCATTAATTATATTAGGGTGTTGTCTAAAATATTCATTATATATTCTACGTATAATCAAACGAGAGAATGCCATGACTATCAACACCATTAAAGTAATAAAAAACGATTCAAAATATGATGGAAACAAAAAATTATAATTAGGCAGAAACTTATATAATATCATCTTGCAAACAAAAAGCACAATGAAAGCACTAAAACAAGTCCATGCCAGCCTCGTGATGTCATTGAAACCGGTATATCTTATCAACCCTTTAAATGAACCGGTAAGAATAAAACAGACAGCAAATACAATGAGAACACTTACAAGATGTATCAAAACGACCTTATAATCCTTACTTAAATATGGCAACTGATTGTAATATTTAATAAAAACCATCAAAATATAAGAAAATACCACAAGTAATAAATCAAATATTAGAACCCACCACTTAGGAAATGAACCCGACACATGTTTCCCAAACAAAGTTCTCGCAATCTCCATAAATAATCTCTTCATAAGTAATATTTTGTGCAAATATATATATTTTTTTAATTTATCAAATAATTTTTTAAAAATTTATATCTATTTCTTCAAATTGTCTTCTCAATTTATTATTAAAAGTCCATCTTATATCAGAACACCATCTTCTAAGATATTCACAATAATCAAAAAAGAAAGGATAACTAAACTCGAAAAACAATAAAGAAATCATTGCAAGTTCCCAAGGGACAACACAAAAGAGTACCGGAATGGCTACAAGCATCATAACAGTATGTACGACCAATTCCACGCCGAAATTCACTGTATTACGAAAAGCAGCATCGCCTAATCTGTTGAGAATAAAATATGCCACTATCCATATTGGAGAACTCGCAACGGCAGCAGCAACAAATATTGGCAGCCCAAGTAACAAAATAAAAGTTTTCAACAACATACTGAACAAAGGCAATTTCCTTGACACTGAATATACCGATATATTAGAAGCTTTACGTTTTGCCGTAAAATCGAGTATTTTTTCAAATATCTTCTTTGCTTTCTCCGGTTCTTTATCTCTAAACCTAACAACATTTTCAACTACCTTATTATTATTATCACGTCGTTTTGCCAAAGAAGAAGGAAGGCGATGAGCTTTAATCTTTACAATTTCCCAAATAGCATCATAATCCTCATCATCAGGAAGAAATGTTATCAATTTAGACATTCGTTCTGACAAAACATCACGCAGGTTATTCATTATAACAGCCTCATTTTCTGTTTCATTACGTTTTACAAACTCCGTTACATTAATAGGTTCTCCAAAACTCAACAAGACATTGGAACGATACCGAAAATAATCTCCATAATCTATACCTGTTGGAACAATAAAAACCTGTTTTTGGTCGCCAAATCGTTTATTTGCCTCCAAAGCAATATGAAAAATACCCTTGCTCAGCTTACGTAAAGAGTGTTTTGTTCTATGGGTTGCTTCTGGAAAAAGATACAACTGCACCTCATCATGAATAACATCGACGGCTTGATCAATAATATCATTGTTGTTATCCCTCACTGAACTGATACCGTCACGTATTCTATAAATTGGCAAAATCCTCAACCAGCGTAATATTTTAGCTATGGTTGGATTTTTGAATATATCGGCTCTGGCAATAAACACCTTTTTCTTATGATCTTTGGCAAGCAAAACCAAAGCATCGGTAAGAGCGTTACAATGATTCGAACCATATACCTTAGCCCCTTTCCCCAAAAGGTTTTCTTTTCCAACGACCTGATATTTTCTAAAACCTCTTTTTATATGATAATCAACATAATATCGCAAAAAAGAATATAATTTATTATCATCTTGAATCTTTCCCATTTAACATTACTTTGAATTTACAAAGTTATAAATTAATTTTCTACAAAAACAATTATTAGTTATTTTTGCACCTAATTCTTAAAACATGTAAATATGACAAAAGTTAGAAGAATCGTTTTGATGATTGCTGTTATAGTTTTCTTAATATTTTCCACACTATATTTTATAGGTCATCATGGTGGAGAATCATATCAAGATAAAAACGATTATGTTATGCCAACTGATGCCATTGCATCAAATTTTTCTGATTATCATGATATTATAAAAAAAGATGTTGCTCTTTTTTCCATTGTTGATAATAAAGACCAAGAAATCGGCATGATAGTGTTCACCTCTCCTATCTCTGATGACATAATCGGATTTTACAGAAGCATTCCAATGACAATCTTAATGGATAAAGACCAAAAAATCGTTGATGTCATCATCAACAAGAACGATGAAACACCATCATACATGCAAAAATTGGAAAACAAAGAGTTTACTAATACATTTATTGGATTGACATCACACGAAATAATTGACAAACAGATAGATGCAGTCAGTGGAGCCACTCTTTCTTCCAATGCCATCACCAATTCCATAAAGAAAAGAATGACATATCTTGAAGAACAGCTCAATCCAAAACCTGTAATAGATGCCAATTTCATCATAGCAGCCATAGGCTTATTAAGTATTGTAATCATTATATGCACAAAGAAAAAGCAATAAATGTTTATATTTTAATCTCATAAATTGTCAATAAGACGTAACATTGACATGCTGTTTTATCAATTTTGATTATCAATGTCATATCAATAGTGTCAATTACCGGCACAAGCTGTTGTGGCTACACTTATACAAACGTTTGAGATTTCACGTAAAGTCGTTCCCGCTGCAATCAAGGTAGCACCTGTTGTCAATACGTCATCTATCAACAGCAGATGTTTACCATACAACGATTCAGCATTTTTCACCTCAAAAACGTCTTTCACATTTTCCCAGCGTTCCTCTTTATTTTTCTTCGTTTGTGTTTCTGTATATGTCTTGCGGAAAAGCACATTATCAATTATTGGAATACCGGTTATTTTTTCAACCCCCTGAGCAATGACAAAACTTTGATTATAACCTCGTTTAAATTCTTTTTTTTTATGTAAGGGAACAGGAACAAGACAATCGATATCAGTGAAAAATGGAGATTTTGAAATACTTTTTCCAAGTTCTTCACCAAGAAAGAAGCCGGCTGCTTTACATCCATTGTATTTCAAACCGTGAACAAGGTTCTGTATTCTTCCACTTTTAGAAAAGAAAAACTCTGCAGTGACAGCATTGAAATCCACAAGTCCATAAAACATCTGTGCCAATGGATTATTTTCCGACATTTCATAACCGGTTTTTGGAAGAAGATACCGGCATGTCATGCACACAGTATCTTCATTGTGCATCAAACTATTGCCACATGCTTCACAAACACGTGGATAAAACAAATCGATAATACTATTAAAAAAAGATTTCATAATTCATTGATTTTGGCAAGTATAATAAATTCAAAAAACATACCAAAACACAGAACCGAAAACATTTTTAAGATTTATTAAGAAATACAAGAGAAAACAAAATTTATCAATGTTAAAATATGACAAAATAAAATAAACAATATATCTATTGAACAATTTCAAGTAATAAGATGTTAAGTGTACGGTTTTGGTTATACATTTCAATTTTCTCAGATGGAATAAGTGCCATGGTTCCCCGCCAGGCACTTATCATTTTAAATCAAAAATCCTTATCATTTATAGCTTTGACAAGTCTTTCATACCAATAGGCACCAAATCTTCTGATGAGGGGATTTTTCAAAAAAACATACAAAGGAATTCCTTCTTTTTCTCCTTTTTTCTTAGCCGGAACACAAACACTCCACTCATGGTACACTATATGAATAAAACCATCTTTTTCCATCAGTCTTATAGGATATAAATGGCAACTTATTGGCTTTTGAAAATCCGTCTTACCTTCCAAGAAAGCCTTTTCAATGGCACACAATGCCGTTCCATTTTCATGAAAATAGACAAAAGCACATTCTTCATCATTTACAAGAGGTGTCACCATATTCCCAAAATCATCATAATCATAGACATCATTATTTTCAATCGCCTTAATGCCTTCTTTTCTCATATATGGTTTTATTGCCTCAATATTTTCTTCTATCATGCCCACCTCAAGAGGTTCCAAAGGCGCTCCGGCATCACCGGCAACACAGCATTCACCTTTACAACGAAGAAGATTGCAACAAAAACGCGCCTCAAGAAATTTGTCAGTTACCACGACATTATCTAAAATTATCATATTATAATATCTTAAATATAACAATATTTTATCTTAACAAAATAATAAAATAAAACAACAAACATGAACAAAAACTCCAAATAACTATTATTCCCAAACAGGACATCATTATAACCTTATTATGACAATAAAATTTTCGAATAACAAAAGACATAACCGGAATAGAAAACAAAGGCAAAATAAACAAAAACAACCATAGCGGATATTTCTTTCTCATATTTATTATCTTACGTGCTTTTTCAATTTTTTTAACTCTATTTTTTTGTGAGATGTTACTATTCAATTTCATAATGAAATCAAACAGATAAAAGAAAACACAATACCCAATCAATCCGCCGATGGCAACAGCAAGAAACGTCATACCGAAAGACATATCTGCAGCGAAGCCTACAGGAGGAGATACCAATGTCTTTATCATGGCAAGCAGCATTACGCTAACAAATTTTGCCGATTCCATTTCAGATATTTTTAAGATGCAAAGATAGTGAATGACAAAAAAAAGAGAATATTTTTCACTAAAAAGTTTCTTTTTTGAAAAGAATTAGTATCTTTGCATCATGAAAAAGCCACCTTAGCTCAGTTGGTAGAGCAACGCATTCGTAATGCGTAGGTCTGCGGTTCGAGTCCGCAATGTGGCTCAAGATATTATAAATCAGAATATTTTATCCTAATCAACCAATCATTTTGATTGGTATTTTTAGTATTTCACAACACTTTTATATCTTAATTATCACTTTCAAGTTATAGTAAGAATCTTTCTATTTCAAGAAAAAATTCCCAAAAATAAAATTTAAAAATCTTTTCCTTTTGGTATCTCCACTTTAAATGTAGTACCGATGCCGACCTCACTTTTAAATCCTATTTTCCCTCCCATTGATTCTATTATGTCAAAAGCTATGGAAAGACCCAAACCCATTCCGCTCGATTTAGTTGTAAAATTAGGCAAAAATATCTTTTTTTGTTCTTCGGGTTTGATTCCGCAACCATTGTCAATAATCCAGATTCTATATTTGTTTCCGACATCCTCAATCTTTACCACAATACTACCATTTTCCATATTGTCAATTGCCTGAATGGCATTTTTTATTATATTGCCAAAAACCCTGCCCAAATTGTTTCTGTCGGCGTAAATCATATATTTACCCTCATGGTCAAATTGCAAAACAATATTTTTAGCAAGTTGATTATCATAAAGATAAATTAAATTATCCAACATCTCTCTCAGATCAAATTCCTCAGGAGTATTTTGCGGCAGTTTAGCATAGTTGGAAAATGCCGTTGCTATACTTGTTAGAGTATCTATCTGTTCAAGAATAGAACTCATAGTATCATTAAACTTTCGTTCTATATCCTTATCATTACGTTTCCATGCCATCTGCAAATATTGTACACTGAGTTTCATAGGAGTAAGAGGATTTTTAATTTCATGAGCCACCTGTCGTGCCATATCGCGCCATGCGCTTTCCCGTTCGACACGCATCAGTTGTCCCGCACTCTCTTCCAACTCTTTCAATAAATTATTATACTGATTTATCAAATCCCCGATCTCATCGTTACTATGCCATTCAATAGGTTCATTTTCACCACGAAAATGTAATCTTTTCATATTTTCCTGTATGGTAACCAAAGGTTTAAAAGTATTACGAGTAATGACAATTACGACAATTACCGAGACACCAAGCAAAACAAAGATTATATTAATATATGTGACAATAAAATTAGCCATACTCGCGTGACTCTCGTCATTATAATCATAATAAGGAATATTCAAGACAGCAACCAAATTGCCATTGGAATCGAAAATAGGATTATAATCCGATTGATACTCAACATTACCTATATATTCATTATGTGAATAAAAGAAAAACTTTTTGTTGATGATTCTGTGATAGGCATTTTTGTTTATCTTACGAGTAGAAACAGTGTTAAACAGTTCCGGTTGTGTGGTATTAATAAGATAACCATCTGTATTATAAAGGTTTATATCAATGAAATATACTTCTTTAAAACGACGCACAACATCCGGATCGGACAAATCGATACCTTCATCAACATCTTTCTGTAAAGTTTTCAAAATACTCTTAGTTCTTTCATAACGATTTCTGGATGTCTTTCTGGCTAAACCATCTTTTATAAAAATAAAAGAAGTGAAGCCGACAACAAGAAATGATATCGTCAAAGTCATAAGCATCATCAACTGCATTTTGGAATGGAAACTCTTTCTGTAACGCACATATTTTTTTCCATATTCCAAACGTTTCATTAGATAATATGCCAACAATAAAGCAATGAAAATATAAGAAAACGGAGCTATTATCTCTATCCAACGCGCTGTTTCGACAGTTACAATAACAGTCTTATTATCAATATCGGTTAAAAGATGCTTGTAATGATTAGTCTTTACATATTCATGTTCTTTATATCTGAATTCACTGAAATTGCTTGGATAATTGTAATGTCCGTATTTATAATTCAAGATGCCATCGGTATAGGTACAGAAAGAATAATTACTAAGGTCAGGTACCACAATATTTTTATATGAAGTAAGAAACTCAGCTATCTTAATGGAATTCATGATATATTCCTTATAAAACTCTATAAACATAACCATATTGACAGTATCGCCAACGATATATTCAAAAGTAGTCAAATAATAAGTATCAGTAGAAGGGTCATCGATAATGACCGTATTGTCATTAACATAACGAGTATAATTATTATCAATAATATTATCAAAATATTCGAAGCATTTTATTCCGATAGTATCCTCAGCATCGGTAAGCAAATATGTGTTAGGACGACATACAGTAAGCAATTTATAATAATCATCAGTAATATCGTCATTAAAATAATATTCTGCAAGATAATGGGATATACTGTCCTCTGTAGGGAAATTATTATTTCTATTCCATTGAGCAATAGTATCATCTGCATTTATAGCGTCACAAATCTCATTGATTTTTTTCTCAAACTCAGCATCAGATTCATCACCTACTATAAAAGCAAATCTGTTCATCTCACGAATTTCTTTTTCTTCATTGGAATTATAAAGGAAATGAGTCAAAAGTATTGAAACAAAAGTAATTATAATCAAAGTGTTAACAAAAGTCTTTTTGTTTTGCTTGATATTTTTATAAGACAATACTACAAATAGCAATAAACCTATAGAGAAAGTAAGATAACAAAACGGGAAATCCAAAAGATAATAATAAACTATATGAATAATAACTGCAAAGAGGATATAACATAGAACCATCAACCATATCGATGAAGAACGGTTACAGCAACTGCCAATTATAGCTTCCAAAAGGACAACTACAGAACTTGTAAGAACAGTAATAAGGATAAGAAAAATGTAACTGTAAATATTGATATTATATATTCTCAAAAAAGACAAAGGAATAACAGAGTTTTGTATGATTACAAAAAGGACATACATAAACAAGTAATAAACAAGAGCAAAACTGATGGTCCCCAATATCATTGAACGAGGAGAGACAGTGATCTTCCTTTTGACGACAATTTTGACAAAAACCCAAATATTTGCAATAATAAGAAAGACCAACTCGGAAAGCTTCCCAAGACTAATATTATCAAAAAACTCAGATTTAATACAAATATCAGAATAGAGCGGGGAAGTGGAAATAAATAAAAAAGACCTTAAAAAACCGAAAAGTAAAAACGCCAATACACTCAAAAAAAGAAAGACAAGGTATTTACCACTAAACCAACGACAATTTCGCAACAAAAAATAACAATGTCTGTAAAGAAAAAACTGTACAACCAACATCAAAACGAAAAGCACCAATGAAGAAAACAAATCGACAATAGGATCAAGTTTCATTGTTGGAATTATCACACCATCATTATACTCGAAATCTATGGAATAATCGCCATTTATATTAGTAGGTACAAAACAATTTTTAGAATTATGAAGGAAATTATTACGATAGAGCAGGGTAGCGGCGACAAAACGGGAAGAGTCATTTTCCGTTTGAGATACATAAAACAAGTAATTGTTGTTTTGAATAAGAGAATGTTCTTCGAAAGGAAGATTTTCAACGAACTTAGGATCAAGAATATTGCTGTTCCAAAAGGCGAGGGTGTCGTTTTCAAAGATATATACTGCCGGAAGATTCAATTTCTTCTCATCAAACGGAAAACGCAGTCTCAAATTCATTCCGGAAGTATCATTTTGCCACTTAATTATAGTTTGACTCTGAATTCGTTGTACCTCTGCAAGAGACTTAATCACTTTTTTTTCAGCAACACTGTAACTGTTTTCGTAACGTATCAAAGAATCTGTTGCAACAAAAAGCAAAACAGTAAACAAAAGCCAGATAAAATTGCGAAATTTTTTTGTATTTCCCATATCCTTCAAATTAACAAAGTTAAAGGCGCGACGCTATTTAATTACAAATATACTAAAACAAAAACACATCATTGTAATAAAAACGCGCAAAAAAACTTTTATGAATAAAAATCATTCAAAAATCAAGCCAATTTAAGACATTTTCTCAACAATTTTGACATCAACACTCATCATGAAAGAAAAATGTCTTAAAACAGCTGTAAACCGCCTTAAAACAAATATATGCTAAAAGAACCTAAAATCAGAAAAAAACGAAAAAACAGTTAATATATTGGTATTCAATTACTTATCTTTAACAAAACAATAAACCAAACTTGAGTATTGCATTGATTTCGAAGCAATTAGATTAGATTTTAAACCATACCAAATTCCTTTTAGTAAAGGCACAAATGAACCACAATATTTTTCACTAAGAACAGAAACATAATAACTATCCCATTTAAGAGGTTTTATATCAGTAAGACTAAAAACAGTATCATTAAAAATATTAGCAACAGACTCTTTAGAGAAATGATACAAATGGCGCGGCACATCGTAAGCAGCCCATTTATCAAGATAATGCATTGCATCGAATGATTTATAATTAGGCAAAGCAATGATGAGACGTCCCCCATGTCTAACTATTCGCTGCAAATGAAAAATCTCAGATTTCAAATCTCTTACATGTTCCAAAACATGCCACATGGTAACAACATCGAAAGAGTCATCGGGTAGGGTAGGAAGAGCATCGGGAGAATCTATTTTCAGATGCAGTTTATTGCTTGCAACTGACTTTGCATCCAAATCAGGTTCTATGCCAGAAATATTCCAACCCCGATTTGCAGCATAAAAAAGAAAATCGCCAACTCCGCAACCAATATCAAGCAAAGAACCATTAGCCATATCAGCGACAGCAATATCAAATTTATTAACCACATTGCGTTGTTTGACTATATTATAAATCCATGGCAACAGACCTTTTTTATTTTCATTATGGCTCAGATAATTTTCCGATTTGTAATAATTGCCTATAGCCTCAGCGGAAGGAACCGGAGAAGTAAAGAGCAATTTACATTCATCGCAACACAAAATCATAAAATTTTCTTCAGTGAGAAAATAATCTTTCAATTCGAGGAACAATTTCAGATTTTCAGAGCCACACCATGGACATTTTTCGTTCATTTCTATTTATATTTTAATGATTTACAAAATTTATTCACGTGGAACATATTTCATCTTCCAAGGAAAACAGCAAGTACAGAGATATCAGCAGGGGAGACGCCGCTAATACGGCTTGCCTGACCCAAAGTCTGCGGTTTATGTTTTGTCAATTTCTCTCGAGCCTCCATTGTCAAAGACTGTAGAGAATAGTAATCAAAATCAGGACTCAGTTTAACATCCTCGAGTCGGTTAAGTTTATCAGCCACCTCTCTTTCTTTTTCAATATAACCCTCATATTTTACCAAAATCTCAGCTTCTTCAATAATCTCACGTCCAAAAGCCGAACATAAATCACAAATATCATCAAGTTTATCGACACAAGGAATCATTTCGAGAAGATTTATTTGTGGACGAGTAAGTATTTGAGCCAAGCGCATTTTCTTATCTATAGGAGATGTCTCTTTTTCAAGAAGCAAACCATTTATCTGTTCCGGAAATACATTAGTATTTTTCAAGAACGAAACCATCTCATTCACTTTAGAATACTTATCAAGGAATCTTTCATAACGTTGATGTGAAGCCAGACCTATTTTATATCCCTTTTCTGTCAGACGCATATCTGCATTATCCTGTCTCAGCAATATTCGGTATTCAGCTCTGCTTGTGAACATACGATACGGTTCATCCACGCTTTTCGTTATCAAGTCATCGATAAGTACTCCAATATATGCCTCATCTCTACGCAAAACAAAAGGCTCTTCATCGTGTAACAGTTTATGAGCATTAATGCCGGCCATCAAGCCCTGGGCAGCAGCCTCCTCATATCCTGTAGTACCATTAATTTGACCTGCAAAAAACAAGCCGTGAATCTTATGAGTTTCGAGGCTATGATACAATTGGTTTGGAGGGAAGTAGTCATATTCTATTGCATAACCCGGACGAAATATCTTTGCATTTTCGAAGCCCTCGATATTACGCAAAGCCTTATATTGCACCTCTTCAGGTAAAGACGAGCTAAACCCATTAAGATAATACTCTATTGTAGTTCTGCCTTCAGGTTCCACAAACAGTTGATGAAAATCTTTACCGGAGAAACGTTCTATTTTATCCTCTATACTCGGGCAATAACGAGGGCCTTTACCCTTGATACGGCCGGTAAAAAGGGGAGATTTCTCGAATCCTGTTTTAAGTATATCATGAACTTTCTGTGAAGTATATGCGATATAGCAACTTCTTTGTTCCTTAGGAGTATCCAAATCAAGGAAAGAAAAATGTCCTATTATGTCATCGCCTTTCTGTTCCGCAAGTTTGGAAAAGTCAATACTTCTACCATCGATTCTCACCGGGGTACCTGTTTTCATACGTTGAGACTCGAAGCCGAGAGACATCAATTGTTCTGTCAAGCCATAGCTTGCGTTTTCTCCTATTCTTCCACCAGAGAATGTTTTCTCTCCAATGTGTATGGTACCATTAAGGAAAGTGCCATTAGTAAGTACGACACATTTGGCATACACGTCACCGCCCATGGAAGTATGAACGCCTCTGACCACATCACCCGACACCATCAAAGCATCCACATGGTCTTGCCAGAAGTCGAGGTTTGGAGTATTCTCCAGTACATGTCGCCACAAAGCCGAGAACTCTGCCTTATCACTTTGAACTCTGGGGCTCCACACCGCAGGGCCTTTGGATTTATTCAGCATACGGAATTGTATCATAGTCTTATCAGCCACAACACCCATTTGTCCGCCCAAGGCATCGATCTCTCTAACAATTTGTCCCTTTGCGATACCGCCAACAGCAGGGTTACAAGACATGGCAGCCATAAAGTTCATATTCATAGTCACCAACAAAGTCTTATTGCCAAGATTCGCAGCAGCGGCTGCAGCTTCACAACCTGCATGTCCTGCACCTACAACAATTATATCATACTGTTCAAAAAGCATGGTTTCACGTGAAAAATTTTTGTAATTATCTTATTATCAATTATTTACATCATTTATTAAACAATCTTTATACATCAAAATCCATATAAATTTCTCATTTTAAGACAGAAATCTTCCTGTTGTCTCATCATAATTGCATCTTCATCGGTTTTATCTTTAAATCCCATAAGATGCAACACTCCATGTGCCATGACACGATTCAACTCATCTTCATACCTTAAACCCAACGCCAACGCATTTTCCTTAACTCTATCTATGCTGATATATATCTCACCGGAAAGAACAGTATCATTATCATTGAATTGGAAAGTGATAATATCAGTATAAAAATCATGTCGCAAAACTTCAACATTCATCTTATAAAGATACTCGTCACTGCAAAACAAATAATACAACTCACCGACAACCTTACCATAAGAACCGACAAAACCATTTATCCATTTCTTAAGCACCTCCCGATTCATCACCGGCACATCAACATCCACACCTTGAAAACTTATCATATCAATTATTCTGATTACTGTTTTTTCTGAAAAAATATTCGTTAATCTTGTCTTTATAAAATGGTTGAAATTCAATAGGATTCATTTTCAGAAACTCCTGTTGTTTCATCATCTTCTCCTTATAATCCAACTCATCAACAGTACGTCTTTCCAACCTTCCCTTAAATTCGTCAGACTTTCTTTTCTCATCTTTTTCTCTTTCCTGCTGAGCATTCTCTGCCTTCAACATACGCGACATAATATCTCTGTTACGTTCCAAACTCTGATTTGTTATTCTTTTGTTGACAATATCTTCCTCCAATTTTTCCATTTCCTTTATAATCTCATTTATTCCATCGTCACCGAGAACACCATTTTTCTTCATCTCTTCCAACATTTGGCGCATACCTTCACGTATCATTTCCTGTTGGGCAGCCAATCGGGCAAGCTGTTCACTCATAGACGAAGGCATAGGTTGTCCATTCTGTTCACCCTTCATCTGCTCCCTCAGCTGCTCCAAACTTTTACCTATCTGTTCCTGCAAATCTTTCATATTCTTAATATTCTGATCAGAAGAATTAGGTTGACTACCAGACTGTTTAGGTTGACTGCAGGAAGAAGAGGAACCGCCCATGGCACTCTCCATATCTTCCAAAGACTCGGCAAGCATCAAGGCAAGATTATTCATTGACATCATGGCAGTTTGCTGTTTTTGCACAGCAATATTATAATTAAAGCTACGCATATCTTTCATTGAAGCATCCAATTGTTGATTTATAATATCCAACTCATTGAACACAAAATTTTTAACCTCCGGCTGACGCATTGCCAGATTACGCAAAGAATCCTCAACCATAACAAAATTATCAGAAATCTCTTTCTGTCTGCTTATCTTCTCTGTAATAGTAGGATCGTCAGGCTTCATCATACCGATGGAAAGCAAAAGTTCTTCTTCAGAATGAGAAGAACGGACAACATTTTCGAGCAAAATACGAACAAGATGAGCATCTTCTCCCTTACGTTCCATACTCGAACTACCCAAATTCATCTGCATGGAATCAGCCATTTTCTGCATCTTTTGACCGGCGTTTTTCTTCTGTTCAGACGATTTGTTCTGATCACCATTATTTTCAGACTCTTCAGCAGAATCAAGGTCTTCATTTATATCTTCAATCATCTCTTCATCCTTATTAATATCAAAAGGATTAGGTAATTGCTTATTGTTTTTCATGATGGAATCCAACTGTTTTTGCAATTCATCAAACTCTTTCTTTGCATCAGAAGCGGACAGAGAATCTGTGTTTTCATCTCCTTCATTCATCAATTTATCAGCAAGTTCTTTCAGATCCTCAATAAAATCATTCATGTCTTTTTCAACCTTAAGCTGTTCGAGCAAAGAGAGATTACGGTCCATCATATCTTTCAATTCCTTGCTGTTTTTCTTAAGTTCTTTCATCATCTCCTGCATTTTGTCACGAGGCATTTCATTAAGCAATTCCTCTATTTCTTCCATCAATTGTTTCATTTCATCAGGAATGACTTCTTCAAACAGTTTATTAATCTGCTCCTGTTTCTCGAGTAACTCTTGAGATGTAAGTTCATTATCTTTCAAAAAATCAGATAATTTCTTCTGTTCTTCCTTGACATTCTCCCATTCTTCCTGCAACTGTTGTTGTTTTTCAAGAAGTTCCTTCATTTTCTCCTTATCACTCCAATTCAACTCTTTTTTTGAGACAAGGTCTTTAAGCATATCTTCTATTTCTTTTTGCAAAGACTCCAGTTCTTCAGATTTTTGTTTCATCTTATCCATTACCTGCTCTTCAGAGGCATTTGCAACAGAATCGAGCAAAGCAAGAGATGGGAGAGAAAGCATGAAAACCTCAGAGCGACGAGATTTCGGACCATTAATGCCATCATTATCCCAAACCTCGAAATAGGCATCTATCTCATCACCGGGAAATACCGTAACAGTATCCAAATCAACACTATAATAAAACGAAGTACGCAACTCACGTTTATCGACAGGAATAGAAACTTTAAAAGACTGTTCCGGCTTATTCTCTACATCGAAATGAAATTCAAGACGAGAAAAGCCATAATCATCAGCTATAAGACCTGAATAATAATGTTCTTTGGTAAACTCCTCATGAAATTCCTGCACCTGAATTTCAGGAAAAGCATCAGGTATGACATCAACAGCGAAAGGTACAGGAGAAGAATCATTATTCCAATCATTAAAAACAGAGACATAGAATTTGCCGGACTTCACAGCCTTGAAAGAATAGGAAAACATTCCATCGGAAAAAGGTATATCCAAAACGAGAGAATCGCGGATAACAACAAGAGAATCAACATCACGGGTATGAAAAAACATCTCTACATCAGTACCAAGAGGCACCATGAAACGAGTCTTGCCGGCCACAGTGTCATTACGGCGCTTAATATATTTTGGATAATGAAAGGCAGTTTCATAATACAGCAATACCGGGTTTGGACGAACCACTATCTCGATTTCAGGACTAGTAAATTCTCCACCTTCAATATAAAACCGTTCAGAATGATTGACATTTTTAAACACATAACAAAACTCATTGACAGAAAGGCGGTTCATAAGTCTAACACCGGCATCGCTTTTAACATAAAACGACTCAGGTATTTTTTCACCTTCTACTGTAATGCTATATTCAACATCATCACCTTGAAGAGCTTCAATATCGAGAGAAGGCAATGATACACTATAAGGAAGAGGCTTATGATATTCAGTAGAATAATTAAACACTCTTTCAACAGGCTTGCGAGAAAAATCCGGAACAAAAACAACAAGAACGACAAGGACGATGAATGCCAAGGCAAACATTTTCAAATATTTGTAATTATCCTTCAGATTGACGGCATCCGTAAAACGTACCGCACTCATGTTTTTTATACGCTGTTCTATGGTAGCGACAAGCAATTCATTATCTTCATTATCTTTAAGATCATCAGAAAGTTGCAATGTGTTAAGCAATTTATCTCTGATGTCGGGAAAAAACTTGCCGATAAGGACAGCTGCCTGTTTGTCAGTCATCTTCTTTCTGTATCTCACAAGATTCACAAGAGGAACAAAGAAATACAAGATAAGAACAAATAGCGAACTTAAGACAAATAACAGAAAAAGAATAAAACGGCCCTTGCGCGGAAGCCACGATAAAAACTCCACTCCATTGACAAACAGAAATATAGCTATAAGAAGCACAGCCCCAATAATCAAACCCTGAATCAACCTGTTGAGGTAATACTTCTTGACAAAAGCCTCTATCTTGCTGACAATATCCATAAAAAACCTTTAAACCATACAAAATTCAAAAAAGAATAATTTGCAAAGATACGAAAGAAATTACAAAAAGAGAAAAATAAATACATGGTTTAAAAAACGTAGAGTCAACAAATATTATTCTTTTCATACAGAAACCTTATTACTTTTAAAACATCAATTTATAAAACATTCAGATAATAAGAAATAAAAAGTTATAGAAACCAACCACTTGATTTTTCAAATCAATTATCAAACACTACTTAAATATAGATAATATCGCAAAGTATTTTTGCGACAGCTGTAATACCGAACATTGAGATGTATCAGATAATTACGTTTCAGACCTATGTCCATGAGGATTAAGCGATGACTGATGATTGCGACCGAAGATATAATAATAAATTAAAGAAAGCACACCTGTCACAGCAATGAGCAGGAACATATTATCATAACCCAAATGTTTCACCAAGACCCCGGCTACAAAACCTCCCAAGGCAATACCGAAATCGAAAGCGACAAAAAAAGTAGAACTTGCAGCACCACGGCGTTCCGGAGCAACGGCATGCATTGCCATAGTCTGCAACGACGGCTGTATAGCACCGAAACTGTATCCAAGCAACAAAGCAGACAAGACATAACAAGGTATATTATGTGCCAAAACCAAAAGCAATATGCCGCCAACAATAGCGACATTACCGGTATAAACCATAGGAGCCTCACCATATTTATCGACAGCTCGACCCAACAAGATACGGGTAAGCACAGTAGCGACAGCGATACAAATAAAATAAATTCCACCACTCGGCAAATGGTTCGCAGTAGCATAAATTGCCACATAAACCTCCACCACACCATAAGCCATCATGAAGAAAAACTGTGTGACAGACGCCGGAATCGACATTCGTTCAAATAACTCATTAAAATGTAACGGTTCGGTAGAGAGTTTATATTTCTTGTCTTTTATACTGACACCGACAAGCAATGCAATCAAGGCAGACAAGGCAGCGGCGGCAAACAAAGGACGGAAGCCCCAAATATTCATCAATGCCAAACCGAGGGCAGGGGCTGCAGCAGTGGAAAGTGCCATAGACAACCCGTACATTCCCAGTCCTTCACCCATACGACTGTGCGGAATGATGTCGGCGACCCATGTAGATGAGGCATTGCTCGAAGCAGCATGAAACGCACCATGCAAGGTACGCAGCAAAATCGCCATGGAGATACCAGCCGAAACAAAATAACCCATAGGTATCAACGTCATGCCTGTCAAACCCAATATTAAAATGGCACAACGTCCTTTGGTATCAACCAACCAGCCTACGAAAGGACGAGAAACAATGGAAGCAATACTGAACAAGGCAGTGGCTATACCTATGGCAACAGCATCACCTCCTAAATATGTGACAAAAAACGGAAATGTGGGCAATAACGCATGAAAATTAACGAAAATGAAAAAATTTACCAAGCAAATCTTTACAAAAGAGCCGGTCCATAACTTAGGTTGAACAATGTTTGAAATCATAATATCACTGTTTTTAACTTGTTTGTCCAAATAAAAAAAGCCCATCGACGAAAATCAACTAGACTTACGTGATGGACACTACATGTTGGTTATAAACACTGCAAAAATACAAAAAAATCACTTTTTATCGGTCACCAAAAAAAGTAAAAAATTTTTCAACAAACATCACAAATAATGTAATTTTTGATTTTATTATATTGATTTACAATATTTTTATAAAAATATCATCTTAAAATAACTTAAACGAACTGTGTTATTATATATGAAATGTCGGATATTCATCCGTCAAATGAAAACTTTTAAATAAAGCAAATTTGAAAAAGAAAAATCCTGGAAAGCCCCGCTTGGGCGTAGAAAAGTTACAATGATTCTTTGAGAGTATAAAACAGCAATAATACTTTTGTGAAGAGCGGATACAATTCCATAATTTTCATTTCATGAACTTGTAAAACTAAAAATATCACGAAAGCATAAAATCGCAAAGCTCACAATAAAGTAATAAGCAAGAAATCAATTGCCAATTCAAAACAGAATTTAGACATAATGGAACATACAAATGCATCCTGTTTCCATTTACACAATATTTCGGACAATGTAGAATGGTGAAGTTGAAAAAAGTTGAGTTGAAATGACCAAGTCTTGTCCAAATAATCTATCCAAATCAGAATGTTTTTTTGAGTATTTTCTGAATATCAATGTGATATAAATGTCCAAGATTGAACCAGAAATATAGAACTGAACTTTGACCGAATCTAAATTATCAGCAGGAAACAATAAAAACGTAATCGTCACAGATATTTTTACTTACGAACCACTTACAAACTCAACAAAAAACAAAATGTGGAAATGCACATTTTAAACTATTTAAAGATATATACTACAAAATCGTTAATTCTGTCAGTAATCTTACTTGAAAATTCATATAAATCCTTGTTTCTCACTTCACTTCACATAATCAAAAAAAAATTGAACAATAACTGAAATGTACTATCTTTGCAAAAAGTTTATACGATGAAAAAAGTTCGAGTACGTTTTGCACCAAGTCCGACAGGACCATTACATATAGGTGGTGTCAGGACAGCATTATACAATTATCTGTTTGCGAAAAAAAACGGCGGTAAAATGATACTCCGCATAGAAGATACCGACCAAACACGTTTTGTGCCCGGTGCCGAGGAATATATCATAAAATCTTTGGACTGGTGCAGAATAAAATTCGATGAAAGCGATATCGTCGGCGGAGATTACGGTCCTTACAAACAGAGCAACAGAAAAGCCCTTTACAAACAATACAGCGATGAATTGCTCGCAAAAGGTCATGCCTACATAGCTTTCGATACTCCTGAGGAATTAGACCGTTACAGAACAGAGGCTGAAAGCAATAAAAAGACTTTCATTTACAACGCGGAAAGCCGCAAAACTTTGCGTAACAGTCTTAACATGAGTAAAGATGAAGTGGATAATCTCATCAATTCTGGGATTCCTTATACAGTACGTTTCATGATGCCGGAGAATTATGAAGTGGAGATGCACGACATTATCAGAGGAGATATCAAAGTCAACACCAAGACTTTGGATGACAAAGTGTTATTCAAATCCGACGGCATGCCCACATATCATCTTGCCAATATTGTCGATGACCATCTTATGAAGATAAGCCATGTCATCAGAGGAGAAGAGTGGTTGCCTTCCATGCCTTTGCATGTACTGTTATACAAGGCTTTTGGCTGGGAAGCGCCGGAATTTGCACATCTTCCTTTGTTGCTGAAACCTGACGGTAATGGCAAACTCAGCAAACGCGACGGCGACAGATTGGGATTTCCTGTTTTCCCATTGTGTTGGGAAGATCCTAAAACCGGAGAAATATCGTCCGGATACAAACAATCCGGCTATTATCCCGAGGCATTTATCAATATGTTGGCATTGCTCGGCTGGAATCCGGGGACAGAACAGGAAATTTTCAGCATGGACGAACTGATTGAGGCTTTCTCACTCGAACATTGCAATAAATCAGGTGCACGATTCAATGTGGAAAAAACCAAATGGTTCAATCATGAATATCTCATGCGCAAATCGAGCGAAGAGGTGGGAGCAGAGTATGCCGAATGGCTTAAAACCGAAAAAGGCATTGTCGCTGACCAACTCTATGTCAATGAAGTAACTGCCTTGGTAAAAGACAGAGTCAACTTTGTAAAAGAACTCTGGGACCAAAGTTTCTTCTTCTTCGAAGAGCCTGTGACATACGATGAGGTGACAGTGAAAAAACGGTGGAAAGAAAATTCGCCGGAATTGATGAAAATGGCAGCAGAGGTAATAAATAATATCGAAGACTTCAGTTCGAACAATATAGAAGAGACTCTCAACAACTGGATAAATTCCAACGAATTGGGCATGGGACCCGTGATGAACGGATTGCGTCTTATGCTTGTGGGAGCCGGCAAAGGTCCTCATATCCATGAGATAATTCACCTCCTTGGCAAGGAAACGACATTAAAACGTATAGATAAAGGTATCAAAGCTTTGGCAAAATAAATATCATGGCAATCATATCAATAGAAAATATGGAGTTCTATGCCTATCACGGCTGCTTTGAAGAAGAACAAAAGATAGGTACACGTTTTCAGGTGGATCTTAACATGGAAGTTGATACTTCTTTATCTGAAAATTCAGACAATCTTAATGATACTGTTGATTATCTTGCTGTTTATCAATCTGTTAAAGATGAAATGATGAAACCTTCCAAACTACTCGAACATCTGGCAAGAAGAATATTGAACAGAGTTGGCCGGGATTTTGCAAATGTGAAATATGCCCGGGTTAAAGTTAAGAAAATGAATCCTCCTTTGGGTGGAAAAATAGAATATGTAGCAGTAGAATTAGAATCGGAATAAAACAAACTTATCTACTTTCATTTTAGAAAAAGGCAAGCCAAAACATAAATTTTTGGCTTGTTTTCTTATAACAATATAAAACATTTTAAAAATGCTGTTCATCAATTATTATTCTCAAGAAATAAAATCAAAGGATCTTTTGCATAAAACAATAAATCTATCAAAAATAATCACATTTTAAAAATAACATAAAGAAAATTTTAAAGAAAAATAAAACTTTATTTCGGCGACATTGTTTTTCAAACAAAAAACAAAGTCATGAAAAAACTATTCAAATTATTATTAATTACCTGCATATCAGGTATTTATTTAACATCTTGTAACGATGATGATCAACCTTACTACAGTGCTACAATGTCAACATATTTCGTTACAGACCTTAAAGGCATTACAAGTCTCAATTCTCAAATTATGTTGGACACTTTCAACACGGCAGCATTGCTAAATCCAGCCAATAATGCAGACTATTGGTATTACCGTTACGGAGTCAGAGAAGTACAAGTTACCGGAGTCAGTATGAAAATTACAAGTACTAATGACGATTTCGATGTAATTAATGGAACATTGAGTTTCTATGAAATAGGATTGGATACTGTAGTAGTCAACAAAACAAACAATACTCCGATAACTCAATGGACAATGAATAATACTAATTTTAAACTTGGGCAAACAGTAATTTTCAATAATTCAAATAACCAATATGAGGATATCGCTGATTTACTATATAATTTCGATCCTTTTGGAATTACATTCGAAGGTTCAACCAACAACAACAACATACAATTTAACTGTCAACTTTTAATAACAGCAAAAGTTTGGATAAATTATTGATATGCAAAAGATTAAAACCGGACAAGGTAACATTCCATTAATCAGTTTAATAGCGATTTGGTCAATCTCTTTGGTTGTAAATTTGCCGGGATTGGCCATTTCGCCACTATTGGCAAGTCTCGAAAAAATTTTTCCGAAAGCCGGAACATTAGAAGTCCAATTATTGACAATATTGCCAAACTTTTTTATCATACCTTTTATTTTATTATCAGGAAAGTTATCAGTTTACAAAAACAAGGAATTATTAGTATTTACCGGATTATTATTATATTTGATTTGTGGAATAATATATCTTTTTGCACAAAACATCACCACACTGATCATACTCAGTTGTCTTCTCGGCATAGCATGTGGAATAGTAATACCTTTGGCAGCAGGGCTTATAACGGACACATTCACGGGTGTTTACAGAACAAAACAACTCGGAATAAAATCCGGAATAGCCAACTTGTCTTTAGTAGCTGCCACTCTTTTAGTAGGTTGGCTCGGAAAAATAGACTGGCATCTGCCTTTTGCTGTATATATGATCCCTGTCATACCTCTTATTCTAACGCCATTCCTCAAACATAGAACGTCAGAATCTAAAAGAATCATTACAAATGCCATAAAAAACAGCGAAAATATAAACGGAAATTCTGCTAATCCATTAAACAAGAAATTACAGAAAAATCTGCTTTGGGAACAAATAATTGTATATTTCTTATTGACATTCAGTGCAATAACAATAACATACTATCTTCCTTTCCTAATGCAGGACAACAAAATGGGGACAACACAAGTCGGAATTGCTACATCTGTGTTTTTCCTCTTTATCACCATACCCGGATTTAGTCTGACTTTTCTCGTCAAAATTCTTGGAAGAAGTATCAAACCAATAAGTATATCCATGATAATAATCGGATTGTCATTGATTGCAGCCTTCAACAATCTATATATTTTCATTATCGCTTCGGCATTGACAGGAATGGGATATGGTATAATGCAGCCTCTGATTTACGATGCAACCTCTCTGTTGGCAACAAAAAAGAACTTGCAAACATTATATTTGTCATATATCTTTACTGCCAACTATATTGCAGTGGCGACAGCACCATTCATCATAGACTTTTTCAAATCGCTGTTACATACCGACAACAATGTCTTTCCTTTCATTTTCAATGCTATCATCATGTTTATCTTGCTGACTTTTCAAATAATTAAACTTACCAAAAAAGATACAAAACAAATTAAAAATACCTGACTTTTCCATCTTTGACATATTCTATCATCAGGACTTGCATAATGAAAATTAAACAAATCTTTTGATTTCAAAATACTTTTTTGTTTTATCTTTGCAGAAGTATCTATATGAAATTAGAAATAAAGTCAAAGATAATGTCATGCAAAAGATATCGGTAACAATTATCACATTCAATGAAGAAAAAAAAATTCGACAGTGTATCAATTCTGTCAAGACTTTTGCAGATGAGATAATTGTTGTTGATTCAAACTCCACCGATTCCACGGAATCAATTTGTAAAGAATTGGGAGTCAATTTTATAAAACAAAATTGGCTCGGTTATTCCGAACAAAAAAACTTTGCCAACAAATTGGCAAACAATGACTGGATTTTTTCCATTGATGCTGATGAGATGGTTTCTGAAAAACTTTCCAATTCAATATTAAAGTTGAAGAATGAAGATACTGATATCGATACTATATTCACAATGAACAGGTTGACAAATTACTGCGGGAAATGGATGTATCATTGCGGAATGTATCCCGACAGAAAAACGAGGTTATGGAACAGAACAATAGGAAAGTGGGAAGGTTCCATACACGAAACATTGAAATTCAGCTGTAAGACAAAAAATGTTTTGCTAAATGGCGATTTGCTTCATTATTCTTTCGATACTACTGAAGATTTTGAACGTCAAATCTTTAAATTTGCAGAAATGAGAGGACATTATTATCATGAAAAAGGTCATAAAAATGCCTTTTTGTTGTCTGTTTTGTCCCCATTTCATATCTTTTTTCGCAATTATATTCTGAAACTCGGTTTCTTGGATGGCAAAACCGGTTGGTATATTTGCATGACCACTGCAAAAGCCACCAATTTTAAATATAAAGTGCTTAAAAATCTTAACAAATCAAAAGAAAAATTAACATAATAGATTTTAACAAAAGAAAACAAATATTAACTTAAATTATTTATTATGAAGACCATAGATCAAATCAACTACAAAGACAAAAGAGTCGTGATGAGAGTGGATTTCAATGTCCCTTTGGATGAAAATTTCAACATCACCGACGACACTCGCATGAGAGCTGCTATTCCTACAATACGCAAAGTGTTGAATGACGGAGGTATGGTAATCTTAATGTCACATCTCGGACGTCCTAAGAAAAATCCTGACCCGAAATATTCTCAAAAACATATCCTGAAACATTTGGAAGAACTACTCGGAAAACCCGTAGCCTTTGCCGATGATTGTCAAAAAGCAGCAGAACAAGTAAAAAACATGAAACCAGGTGATGTCTTACTACTTGAGAATCTTCGTTTTTATGCAGAAGAGGAAGGCAAACCTCGTGACATTGAAAAAGACGATCCTAATTACGAAACTGCAAAAAAAGCACTGAAAGAAAGCCAGAAAGAGTTTACAAAAACTTTAGCTTCATACGGAGACTATTATATAAATGACGCTTTCGGCACAGCTCACCGCAAACATGCTTCTACAGCACTGATAGCTGATTATTTCGACAGCGACCACAAATCTTTCGGATATCTCATGTCTAATGAAGTAGCCGCCATTGACAAAGTTCTCAAAGATATAAAACGTCCTTTCACAGCCATTATGGGAGGCTCCAAAGTATCAACAAAAATCGATATCATCGAAAATCTGCTTACCAAAGTTGACAACCTCATCCTGTGTGGCGGCATGACTTATACTTTCAAGAAGGCTTTGGGAGGAAACATAGGCAATTCTATATGCGAACTCGACAAATTGGACCTCGCTCTCGATATTTTGGCTAAAGCCAAAGACAAGGGAGTGAAACTTTATCTCGCCATCGATGCTGTAGTAGGAGACTCTTTCTCTAACGACGCTCATACTCAAATCGTTGACCCTATGAATATACCGGAAGGCTGGGAAGGTATGGACATTGGACCCAAGACAAGGGAATTGTTCGCTGAAGTGATAGAAAATTCTAAAACCATATTGTGGAACGGTCCTTGCGGAGTGTTCGAATTCGACAACTTCGCCAATGGTTCGCGCGCTATCGCTGAAGCAATAGTCAAAGCTACAGAAAAAGGCGCTTTCTCTCTCATTGGGGGAGGCGATTCCGTAGCTTGTATCAACAAATTCGGTCTCGCCGACAAGGTATCATACGTGTCAACAGGCGGTGGAGCTCTGTTAGAAGCTATCGAAGGCAAAGAACTTCCCGGCATAGCTGCAATCAACAAATGATGACTTATCAAATGTGTCATGATTTTTTAGTCGTGACACATTTTCTAATTCTAAAATTACAACTTTCAACATTATGCAAAAAAGTATCAAGATTTATAAACTCGGATTGGATGAGTTGAGGACTTATCTCTTTGTTTTACTGTTCGTCACAGGCAATATAATATTGCCGCAACTGTGCCATCTCATTCCTGACGGCGGAAAAATATTCCTTCCAATATATTTTTTCACATTGATAGGTGCATACAAATACGGCATTAAAGTAGGTCTTATTACTGCCGTACTGTCTCCCGTCGTCAACAGTCTTTTGTTCGGCATGCCTGCCGCTGCAGCATTGTCTGGAATAATGATAAAATCCATGTTTCTTGCCATTGCAGCTTCATGGATAGCCGAAAAAAACAATAAATTGTCATTATGGATTGTTCTTTTGGTAGTACTGTCTTACCAGATTTTCGGAACTGTTGCTGAATGGTGTTTCTCTGGCTCCCTGATGTCAGCTTCACAAGATTTCAGATTAGGTATCCCCGGTATGTTGATTCAATGGATAGCCGGTTATGCAATATTGAGATGGTGTTCTGAAAAATAAATCTTTCACACTAACATAATGGAGGCGTGTCTTATTTCTATAATATGATATGCCTCCTTTAAAAAAATAATCATGACAATGTTAATAGATATTAACAAATTGAAGAATATTCTTTCAGAAAACAATTATTCCATTGTCATACAATCAGAAATGGGAGAAATATTGACATTCAACGACAGAGGTGTAAAAACTCTGATAAAAATTATAGACAATAATCCTTCTTTTTTAAAAAATGCCATACTTGCAGACAAAGTGATTGGAAAAGCCGCTGCCCTGTTGATGGTCTTTGGTGGTGTAAAAGAAGTATTTGCATTAGTAATCAGCACTCCTGCACTTATGGTACTCGAAAAAAACAATATCACAGTATCTTTCGATTTATTGACAGAAAGGATAAAAAACAGAAAAGGAGATGGATTATGCCCAATGGAAAGTCTTTGTCTTAATATAGACAATCCTGAAACAGCATACGAAAAATTAAAAGAAAATTTAAATAGTTTATAACCGTTATTTTTCCAACCCGTTAAGTTTTTTCCAATATTGAGAAAAAGAATTTTCAGCAAAAACAGGTATCTCTCTTTTGACTCCCCACGTCTTTCCAAGCAGCATCCTTAATTCCTTATTTTTCATATTATAACCTCCTTTCTCCATGTTCTTCCTGTTTTTCAATCTATTGGATATAAAATAATATAACAGACCGTCTTTAGTAAAAATACTCTCTTTTTTTGCAAATTTCAACCTGTTGCTGAATATCAACTCACGAAATGAAATATTCATAGGACATACATCTTCGCATTGTCCGCAAGAAGTACATAAGTTACAATAATGAGAATAATCTTCAGATTTATTAATTAAAGGTATCAACACAGTGCCGACAGGACCGTAATTGGAATTTTCATAAAGACTTTTGGAAATTATGTTAGTTATTGGACAAACCTTTTGACATGCACCGCAATGTAAACATGTCAACACTGTCTTCTGTTTTTCTTCAGCAAAAACTTCCGACCTTCCGTTATCAAGCAATATCAAATACAATTTATGCTTTTTACCATAGTCTGTATTATTATTTATTATGGAAATCATTGAAGAACAATTATCTATGGCATCATCATAAATCTTGGACAATGGAAGCAGCACATTCAAATCATTGAAGGAAGGTATTACTTTATCAATTCCGGCAATTATTATATGAACATCGGCACGACTTATCGCTTTAATAATATTGCCTTCATTTTCAGTTATTACAACACTTCCATCATCGGAAACAAGAAAATCAGCACCGGTAATTATCGTATCCGCAGCATAAATTTTATCTTTCAAAATGTCTGTAACATATTCCAACAACAAAGGTGCATCATCTGCAAAATCTTTTTTGAATTTTTTAGATAAAATCTGAGATACATCAGCGGAAGTCTTATTATCGTAATTGATTAAATTCAAATCTGTACGGTCAGCCGCCAATTTTAAAAGATATTCATTGATATCAAGATCTTCAACATTAAAACCTCTGTCAATCAAGATATCATATAAATTTATCTCATCAATGACAGAATTGTCGGATTTTACGATATTCTTTAAATTGTTTTCTTTTAATATATTAACAACAGATTCCAAAGCCTCGTCGGCATTACATGCCCAAATAACTTTTCCTCCATTCTTAATAAAATTAGTTTCAAAATCCACCAATAACTTGTCATAATTTTTAAAAGCTTTGTTTCTGATGTTGAAAGCCCGAGATTTCTCCAATTCATAATCGGAATATTTTTCTTTCCCGGCTGTAAGAAACTGCCTGTAATAGACATATTCATCCATCTTTTTTTTATAATGGACATTATCCGATGCCATTTTCTCAGACTCTTTGGCAAATTCAAAGCTTTTATCAGCCATAATCAGAACTTTTCTATTTTTTCAATTCTTCTAATATGTCTTCCGCCTTCAAAATCCGTATTTAAAAAAGCCTGTACAATATCCCAAGCAGTTTCATTGCTGATAAAACGACCTGGCAACGACAGAATATTGGCGTCATTATGCTGACGAGCCAACTTTCCGAGTTCTACATTCCAACACAAAGCTGCACGTACATGAGGATGTTTGTTGGCAGTCATCTGTGCTCCATTGCCACTTCCACATATTATTATTCCTAAAGAATATTTTCCATTTTGTATGTCGGTAGCCAAAGGATGTATCATATCCGGATAATCTACACTGTCATCTGAATAACAACCATAGTCTTTTACTTCATAACCGTTTTCTTTCAGTCTTTCAATTAAATATGATTTCATGGCAAAACCTCCATGATCACTCGCTATAGGAATTATTCTTTTCATACTGCAAATGTTGATAAATTTTTACAAAGGTAAAAATATTTTTTGTTTTATCACTTCCTTTTATTCTAATTTATAATTATTTACAAATTGCAGTTTTTTAACATTAATTTTATCTACTTGCTAATCAAATGGCAAAAAGATATTAACATGTATGCTGTTGATAAAGATTGAAAACTTTTTCGAGTATATTCAAAGTGTATGTTTTGAATGTTGATAACTCTGATTTAAATGATTTTATGAACTATTATCTACAGTGAAATACACAGTAAAATTGAACTTATTTTTTTGATAATTAAATATTTAAGTACTTATCAACAGTAACTTATTCATTTATTTTTTCATTTAATAATTTAAGCAAAAATAAAAGCATACATGTTTAAGTGATTTAAACAGTCAAAAAAATTTCGTCCACAGAAGTCGATATATATGTATAACTTTTAAAGTTATAAGGTAGTTCACATGAAATTCTTTCAAAATATTGTATCTTTGTAATGGTTTTGATACGTAATAGAAGATTGTAATAGTTTGATTATGTTGAAGAAAAAGATATTGTTTGTTTGTCTTGGCAATATTTGCCGTTCTCCTGCTGCCGAAGAAGTCATGCGTTCTTTTGTCGAAAAAGAAGGTTTGTCTTCATTATTCTATATAGACAGTGCAGGATTAACGTCTTTTCATCGAGGTGAAATGCCGGATAGACGTATGAGGGATCATGCGTCAAAACGTGGCTATAGTCTCACTCATTTATCGAGACCTTTAATAATTGAGGATTTTTATAATTTTGACATGATTTTCGGAATGGATAAACAGAATATGAAAAGTCTTTATAAAATGGCTCCGGAAACATCTGTTGAGAATAAGATTTATCGTTTGACAGATTTTTGTGTCAAATATAAAGCAGATGATATTCCGGATCCTTATTATGGAGGTCCGGAAGGCTTCGATTATGTGATGGATTTGTTGGAAGATGCTTGCAATGGTCTTATCAGTTATTTAAAAAATGATTTATTGTCTTAATTATCAAAATATTTTGAATTTATGAAAGAAGTTTTGGATTTTTTGAATGAATTGGCAGAAAATAACAACAGAAATTGGTTTCAAAATAATAAAAACCGGTATCTTAAAGTTCAAAATAAGATTAATGACTTTGCATTGCAACTGATTCAAGGCATCTCTGAATTTGATGACAGTATAAAAAATATAGGAGTTAAAGATGCTACTTACAGAATTTATCGTGATATCAGATTTTCGCACGATAAAAGACCTTATAAAACACATATAGGTATTTTTGTATGTCCTCGCGGTAAAAATTCCGGTTTGTCTGGTTACTATTTTCATGTGGAATCGGATTATTCTGATTTTTTAAGCCGTAGCGGATTATTCGTCGGTTTATATAATCCTGAAAGCTGGATGATGCAAAGTATTCGCGAAGATATTGTTTCTGACGGTGAAACTTTTCATAATTCCGTTCTTGCTGCGGCAAATTTTACTCTTGATACGTCTCAGAAATATGTCAAGATTCCTAAAGGATTTTCAGAAAATGATAAATATGCCGATTATATTAGATTGAAGTCATTGTCTCTTTGGGAACCTGCTGATAAAGATATTTTGTTTTCTGACAGTCTTTTAGATTGGGTGTTGAAAGAATTTAAGACGACTTATTCATTCAATACTTTTATTAATAGAGCCATACTTTTCGCCATGGAAAACGGCGAATATTGATGTGCTATTCATTGTTTTTTTATGAAAAAAGTGAAGTAATGGATAAAATAATAAATTTCTTTCAGAGAATTGAATGTTTTGAATAAATCCATGTAAATTGGAAAAGAGCATTTCGAATTTTTAACATTACTGTCCGACAAAATTCTATGTAGTTACATCATGTTATGGCGTATCTAATACATTATTGTCTTAAATAAAAGCTCAAATTATTCCATGTAACTATTTTAACCGGACAGCAAAGAATATTTTTACATTTTTTTGATAATTTTATGCAGCAGATTTTATGTTTGTCCGTTTATGAAAGTGTAAAAGGTTGAAAGATGAGTTTTGAAGACTTGATAGTGAAGTATAAAAATGGTAACAAAAAGGCAATTATTCAATTGTACAGGTTAGTGAGCAAACCGGTTTTTAATACATGTCTGCGTATGCTGTCCAATGTACAGGATGCCGAAGAAACAATGCAGGATGCAGTGTTGAAGGCTTTTGACAGAATAAATTCTTTTAACGGCAATGCTGATGATTTTATAGCCTTTGTCAAAAAAATAGCCATAAACCGTTGTATAGACAACTATCGTAGAAATAAAAATACTCCGTTCTTTACAGAGTTGAATGATAATGTCGATAATATTCAAGATGATGATTCCGGATTTTACGACGACTGTTCTTTGGAAATGTTAATGTCAAACATAAACAAACTTCCTTCGGGATATAAAATGGTTCTTAATCTCCATCTTATTGAAGATATTGATTTTGAAGATATTGCAATAATGATGAATTTGAAATCTTCCACAGTGCGCTCTCAGTATGTAAGAGCAAAATGTAAATTGTGTGAAATGCTTAAAAAAGAAATGAATTATGAAAATAGAGGATAAAATAAGAAATAACAGAGATTCTTTAGATTTTTTCGACTTGCCGGAAGGTCATGAAAAAAGATTTACTGAAAAGTTGAAATTTAATGATGAGAAACATAATGTAAATATATTTAAGATATTTTTAATAACTGTGTCGTCCGCTGCCGCAATATTGATAATGTTCTTTCTTGTAAACAATTTGATATTGAACAAAGAAAAAATGGAGGAAACTGTCGATGAAGATTATCTTGCGTTGCAGACAATGCGCTCCGTTTATGACGAAAAGTTGGAATCAGCTATTTTCCGCCTCGAAGAGATACTTGAAAATGTTGATGACAGTACCCGTAATGAGATAAGTCTTGTCATTGATGAATTACTCAGTACTTCCGATGAACTCGCGGCAATAGCTCCAATGCCTTTTGAAAAACAAATGGCTATCACTTCACATGTTTATGACTCAAAATTGAGAGTCGTTAATTTGATATCAGATAAATTGGAAAATGTCGATAAAAATGAATAATATGAAAAAAATTGCTTTATTTTTTATGCTGCTGTTATTGTCAGTGAATGATAACATGCTCTTTTCAAAAACCTTTGACAACAGTTTGAATAACGATACTGTCGTTGTCAATATGGGTGGATTTAATTATAAATGTGATAGTTTTGATTTGGATTCGTTGATGCAATCTATTAATGATTATAATGAACATTTAAGTTATTATATGGATTCTCTTTCTGAAAAACTTGAAAATATGACGTTCGAAAAAAATAGAATCCATTATTATAATGATTCATTGAAAATGAATTTAGAGTCTTGTTTTAAAGGATTTGAAAAGACATTCGAAAATTTGGATGTGGTATTTGAAATGTATAGTCCCATATTGAAAAAGATGGATACGGCTTGTTTTGCTGAATTGGGCAATTTGTCGGAAGAATTTGATTATAGCATGGAAGAATTTGATAATTATGGGAAAAAATGGATATGGAAGAAAGATACTGTATATTCCAATAAAATTGAAAAGTCTTTTGATGTTTCTAAAACTTCACGTTTTATTTTTGATGGTAAATTTTCAAATTTGAATATCAAGACATGGAATGAAGACAAAATAGAAATTGATGTCAGAATGATAGTTTTATCTGATTCTAAGATTGATAAATCTAAATTTGACGATGTTTTTGATGTAAATATATATAAAAAGAATAAGGATGTATATCTTTATGCAAGTATGAAAAACAACAGAAACAATCGTAATTATAACAATGAGACGTTGATTTTCGTTTGTGACGTAAAAATGCCTGAATATATGAGTATGGATGTTACTTCTTATTATGCTGATGTTAAACTGCAGAATGTTCATAAACCTTCCTCTTTTAATATTAATTATGGTTCTTTGAGTGGCTTGGATTCTTATGATAAAATAGATTTGAAATTGAAATACGGTAATTGCAAGTTCGACAATATAAGCGATTTGGATGCAGCGATCTATTATTCAGATTGTAACTTTATGAATTGTAGTAGTTACAATGGTACGGTTTATTATTCGGATATTAAATTCCAGGATGTGAATAATATGGATATGTCATTGTATTATAGTGATTTAGTAACCGGAAATATTGGTTCATTAATCATTTCTGCCAATTATTCAGATGTTGTAATGAATGATATTCTGAACTCGTGTAATGCTAATTTGTCGTACAGTGATATGATTGTAAAAAAAATAACAACAAATTGTACCGAATGCAAAATAAAAGGTGTTTTTTCAGAAATAAAAGTTTTTAATGAAAAAGATGGGAAGACTATTAAATATGATGAAATGTTTATTAATACATCCTTATAATATTAGCAGAATATCACTTTCTTTTCATACCTTTTATGATGTAAGCCTGTTTATTCAGGCTTTTTTTGTAAAAAAAATTTCACATTTCTCTTGACATGTAAAAAATTTTTGTAATTTTGCAGTGTAATAGAGTACTAATACAGTATGATTTTAAAAGTACAGTCGATAGAAAAAGGATAAGTATATTGATAATCATTAAATGACTTTTTTTTTAAAAATTTTAAAAAATTGTTGGATTATACAGTTAAATGGAATAAATTTGGACTCTTGAAAAAATGTTTGCAGATAAACAATTATTTTATAAATAAACGTTAAAAAATTTAGTTTTAGACAATATAATTATGAAACGAGCAGCATTCTTATTTGTCGTTATATTATTGAATATTAATATGATGGCGCAAAATTACGTATCCGGGACATTAATTGACAGCATCAATAATGAAAAATTGATGTTTGTAAATGTTGGTTTGTTGAGAGTCAGTGATTCAGTATTCGTCAGTGGTACATCGTCTAATGAGAACGGTTATTTTGAGATGACCAATGTAAAAAATGGCGAATATGATTTTTTTGTTTCTTCCATTGGATATGAGACATTGAAACGCCGATTGAAAGTAGAAGGCAATGTAGATTTGGGAATAATAAAAATAAAACCCGGTGTGACAATGTTGGAAGAAGTCGTGATAACCGAGAAAAAGCCTCTTTTTGCCAATGAAGGGGAAAAGGTATTGTATAATGTGAAAGAAGACCCGACAGTACAGATTGGTACATTGTCCGATGCTTTGCAAAATACTCCCGGTGTTGAAGTCGATGTAGAAGGTAACGTTTCTCTGCGTGGTGTTTCGTCTGTAGAGATTTGGATAAACGACCAGCCTGCTCGTCTCGATTCTGAGAGTTTGAAGACGTATTTACAGCAAATGCCGGCATCTGCTGTGGAGAAGATAGAGGTGATATCCAATCCTTCTGCCCGTTATGCTTCGAAGAGCGACGGCGGTATAATAAATATCGTCACAAATTCCAAGATACAAAACAATCAGTTTCTCAGCTTCGGTACCAATTTCTCTACTCGTCCTCATATTATCCCATGGGTGTCATACGTATGGTCCAACGATAAGATATCGTACAATATTTATGCTAATTTCAATTATGGCAATTATGAGAACATTATTAATGACGAAGGTTTTTATTTTGCCGATTCTCCTACAGGTTCGGGTCTAGATACCGTTACTATTCAAAAAACCAATAATAAAAGCTCGAATTTGAATTTGGGCGGTGGTCTTTATTTTAATATGGATTATAATATAGACTCGATGAATAATGTGTCGTTTTGGACAAGTTTCTGGCCTACCAAAGGTTCCGGTTCGACAGATGGAGACTATTATCGTAAACAGTTCTTCCCTGATCCTTTTGAAGCGTCATATTCTACTAACAGTTCTTATGATGCTTCTTACAAATTCTTATATTTGGGTGCTTATTATCTTCATAAATTCAATAATGAAGGTCATAATATTTCATTTACTGTTAGTGGAGGAACAGGCAATTACGGTACTTTTACAGAAAATGAACGTAATTATGTTTTGCCTTATAATTATCTGTCCAAGATAAACACCGACTCCAAATACAATAATTTTAATTATTCTTTTGATGTGGATTATAATATACCGTATTCAAAAAATGGAGAGATATCTGTTGGTGCTGCCTATTCAAGAGATAATGAAAATGATGTTATGAAATATGATACTTTGTCGGGAGATTCATTCATAAATGATATTTGGCGTTCTTATGATGGCAATTACATATCCGATGAGATGGATGTTTATGTCACAGTTCAACATAAGTTCGGCAATTTTGTAATAAAGCCGGGTTTAAGAATGGAATATGCAAATTTGACAAATAAAATTGAGAGTTATAGCGATTTCAAAAATAACAAGGAATATTTGAATTGGAGACCTACATTACATCTTTCTTATAGGACAAAATCAATGCATAATTTCAGCTTGAGTTATTCTCGGCGTATTAGTAATCCTAATATTCAGAATCTTACGGATTATATTGGTTATGATGAGACAAGCATGAATATTGGAAATATGGATTTGATTCCGACTACAACGAACAGTATAGAAGGAAGTTGGAACAAATATTGGGATAAGTTCGGTTCGGTAGGATTGTCGGGTTATTACAGATTCTCCAACAATTCTATAGATAATGTGTCGGATGTAATGTATGATGGAAATGTATTTGGATATTATGTTAATTATTCTCAGCCTGTTAATGTTGGAGAATCGAGGATGTATGGATTAGAAGCCAATGTGACATACCGACCCAATGCCATGTTCAATATGCGATTGTATGCCAATTTGTATGACTCATATTATAAGACAGTATATAAAGATGATGTTGTTTCCGACGAGATGTTATCCTACAGTTTGAGATTGAACTTATGGACAAAATTGTGGAACAAACTCGAAGTCCATGCGTCAGGTTTTTATCGTTCACCTACACAAGGGCTTTATTCAGAAAGGAAATCGACGTATATGATAAATTGCGGATTGAGAGCCGATTTTTTCAAACGCAAACTGTCGGCTTTTCTCAACGTCTCCGATATTTTCAATTGGAACAAATATGATACTGATGTCACGAATCCTTATTATCACTACACATCATCTTACAAGTGGAATTCACGTTCTGTTTCAGTAGGTGTGGTATTGCGTTTCGGTAAGATGGAACTTGAAAACAGAGCTCTTCAGGGTGAGTCGCAAGGTGGTGGCAGTACCGGTGGTGCCGGTGGAATGAGATAATAATGTTATGTTTATCATGTATAATCCACCGTGTTTTCAACTTTCACGGTGGATTTCTTGTTTTTTACGTACATTATTGTTTGTCTTTTGTTTTACTTCTTGATTCTTTGTTGTATCTTTGCACCAGTCCAAATTGACATGTTATGAAAAAATTTGTTATATTGTTTATGGTTTTGGGCTTGTTTGCATGTAACAATGATAACAAGACTACTAAGACAGCGGAATCGAAGAAAGAGAAAAAAACAGTAATAGTTCCTGTTTTCAATGCGGATTCTGCATATCGATATGTAAAAAAGCAGATAGATTTCGGTCCTCGTGTGCCGGAAAGCAAGGCTCATGAACAGTGTGCCGAATGGCTCGTCTCCATGTTGGACGGTTTTTCCGATACTGTTTATGTTCAGAATTTCAGGACACGTCTTTTTGATGGACGCGGAATAGACGGAAAGAACATCATCGGCGTTTTCAATCCCGATGCCAAAAAGAGAATAGTTCTTGCTGCACATTGGGATACAAGACCTTATGCTGATGCCGACCCTGACAGAGCCAATTGGAACACTCCTATTGACGGTGCCAACGACGGCGCCAGCGGTGTAGGTGTCCTGCTTGAAATAGCACGTCAGTTACATAATCGTAAAATTGACGATAAAATAGGGGTTGATATTGTGCTTTTTGATTTGGAAGACTATGGCGCACCGAGTTTTTCTCAATATAATACGGAAGACAGTTGGTGTTTAGGTTCGCAGTACTGGTCCAAATATCCTCATAAAAATAATTATTCTGCCTATTACGGCATATTGCTCGATATGGTTGGTGTTTCTGATCCGTCTTTCCCTAAGGAATATTATTCTCAGCAGTTCGCTCCCGATATAAGCAATAAGGTATGGCGTGTGGCTCGCGGAATGGGTTATGATATGCACTTTTTGAATGAATTGGGTCATCCTATTACGGACGACCATTATTATATGAACAAAATAGCCGGAATACCTACAATCAATATTATTCATCTTGAATTTGATTCTCCCAATGGCTCCTTTTATGAACATTGGCATACTTTGAAAGATGATATAGAAAGTATAGACCCAAAATCATTGGATATGGTAGGTAATGTTGTGCTTAATGTCATTTATAATGAATGATATGGAGTTTATTTTTCAGGTTTGAACGGAATGTTTTTTCGAAATTCGATAATTCATTTATTGCTATCCGAGAAAATATCATGAAGTAATAACCGATGTTTTAGCCATATTGTTTGGCACAGCCCAATAGGTTCGAAGGTAGTGTTTCAAAAAGTGTGTAATTGAGATTCATATTTCGACTGCAAATATATACATTTTTTTAATTTGTCAAATAATTGTCAAAGCAGATCGCAAAGG
>NZ_DBMCYK010000013.1:0-76773 GCF_056978975.1 Candidatus Limimorpha avicola | reverse complement strand
TGCTGAATGACCCTTCTGAGTTGCTTGCCATCCTCCTCCTCCCTTTCCGCTACGCTCCAAGGACGGAGGAGGATGGTTGCACTTCTATCTTGAATCTATATGAAAAAAACATTTTTTGTATTGATGATGGTTGCTTCTATTGCAACATTGTTTACAGGCTGTAAAAAAGAAAATTCAGATGATGTAACACCTACACCTCCTCCTGTTTATAGTAACCAGTTTACTATAGGCGATAATACTTATGATATAGTTTTTGCCGGTAAAATGAATGGAATATCAGTTATTCCCGGAATTAATCTTAATGTCGTTGCTTTTGCTTCTGCACCATTGGAGGCTGAACATAACAATTTGTATTGTGTAATATATGATGGAGAAATAACCAACGGTACAATTAGTGTGGCCCCGGATTCAACATCTATGATCCCTATGCCTAAGGTCGTCGCAATTCAAGATGTTAATCTTGTTCAGGTGCTTTCTGATATTTCAAATGTTTTGTATGACGGCATAGCAATGGGCATCGGTGGAAATCTGACATTGAATGAGGAAAATGGCACTTACACAGTTACAACAGAGAATATGACATTGTCATTGAATAATAGTATTGTAAATGGTTCTATCGAATATCAGGGAACTGTTTCTGATATATCTTTTGCTAATGGAGGAAACTTTACTATTGATGGTCAGGAACATACAATATTGACTGCCGGTGTTATGGATATGACTTATTATGGAACAGCCATGCGTGTCATGGCATTTGTGTCAACAACAACAACAGATATAATAGCTGTTAAAATAGAAAATGAAATAGAAACGGGCTCTTTCCAAATTCCATTGGATAAGGCCGTTTTTATGATTCGTAATTTTGATATGTCAACATATAATGGAGATATTTCTGTTGCGACAAGTGGTACTTTGACTGTATCAGATGCGGGTATGTCTATGTATCAAGTTACTATTAATGATGCGTCATTTGTAAGTTTAAACGGTTCTTCAGTTGTAAATCTCAATTATAAAGGTTATATTCCTGAATTGTCTTTGCGATTTGAATAGTTGGTAAGTTGTTCTTTAAGTTGAATTTGAATAATTTGAAATGTTGCTGTATTCTTATTATTTTTAAAAAAATGTAAATATTTATAAAATATTTTTAAAAATAATGATTATTTAAAAAAATATATTATATTTGCAGCATCTATAGTAAAATAGATAAAATTGCGGAAGCCGAAAAGCTTAGAGTAGGCATTAATTAAATTATTATTATGAAAAGAGTTCGTTTATTTATGATTGCAGCAATGGCCGCTTTGATATTGGTGTCTTGCGGTTCATCAAAAGAAGCAGTTCAATTAACAACAATTCCTTGTCAGGAATGTAAAGCTACAGCAGAGACATTCCGTTATCTCGGTCAGGAGGTCTCTGACTCGGATTATCAAAGTCAGTATGCCCGCTCAATGGCTGCAAATGTTGCACGTACTGAATTGGCAGCAATGGTTAGTGCTACTATTGAACGTGTAACTGATAATTATGCCGGCCAAATTGTCAATAATGAAAATAGCGATTTTAGCCGTAATGTGAAAGATTTGGCTCGTACTGTTGTAAATCAACTTGTTAAAGGTACTCCGGTAACTTGTGAAGCAAAAGAAGCCGGTTCTAAAAAAGGTTCTACAATCTATTATGCTTGCGTAGAACTTACAGGTAAATCGGTTCTTGATGAATTGGCTAACCAGATTAGTAATGATGAAAAATTGAGAGTTGAATTTGAATACGAAAAGTTTAAAAAAGTCTTTGAAGAAGAGATGAGTAAAATTCAACAATAATTTAAACAAAAGTACTGAAAAAAGCGGGTCATCCCGCTTTTTTTGTTTTTTGTTATTCTACTATTGGTATCTATAGCTTGTTTATATTATATTTGCATATTATTAAATTTTTGCAAAATGAAAAAAATATTGTTAGTTATATTGTTATTGTGCTCAACTACAGCATTTTCACAAAATACGGTTATTATCCCAACTCCTCAGATTAATGAACTTATGGATGGGTGTTTTATATTGAAAGAACCTTTTTTGTTTGTATGCGATGATACTAATCCTGATGTTCAGAAAATTGTCAATGACTTTAAATTTGAGATGAAAGATATGCTTGGCAATAAGATAGTTTTATCAGAAAAGGTAAAAAGGAAGTATCCGGCTGTAGTGTTTGAGATAGTTGATGATATTGGAGTCGATAAATTTGAGGAGCAGGCATATATCCTTGATGTTGCTGAAAATGTCATTACTTTGAAAGCTACTCATTGTCAAGGTTTGTTTTATGCTACCCGAAGTTTAAAACAAATTGTTCGTTATGCTGTAATGGAAAGCGATATTCCTGCAATTCAGTGTCAGCATATAGTGGATTGGCCGGATTTGGAATATCGCGGATGGATGGATGATATTAGCCGAGGTCCTGTACCTACGGTGGATTATTTGAAAAAAGTTATCACCACTCTTGCCGATTATAAGATGAATTTTTTTAACCTTTATACAGAACATCTTTTTAAATTAGAGTCGTATCCGGATATTGCTCCCGCTGATGGATTTACAACATCTCAGATTCAGGAACTTACAGATTTTGCCAATGGTTATTATGTCGATTTTATGGGTAACCAGCAATGTTTTGCCCATGCTGAAGAAATACTTTGTAATCCATTGTATCACAATATTATGGATACAAAATACAATTTTAATCCTGCTGTAGATGCCACTTATGAGTTTTTTGAAAATGTGTTTTCAGAAGTTGTTCCGGCTTATCAATCGAGATTCTTTAATATTAATTGTGACGAGACTGAGGGTTTAGGTGGAGGAAGGGCTGCTGCTTATGTTGACAGTGTAGGGCAGGAGACTGCTTATTGCCGCCATATAAATAGAATATATGATATTTTGAAGAAATATGATAAGGAAGTTTTGATGTGGGGAGATATCATTTCCAAGACTCCGGAACATATAAAGGATTTACCTGCCGATATGCAATATATAGTGTGGAGTTATGTTCCTTCTGATGATTTCTCAGCTATGATAAAACCTTTTAAAGACTCCGGCAGTGTGTTTTGGACTGCTTCGGGTGCATGTATGTGGGCAACGGCATTCCCTGATATAAAAAGTTATATGAAAAATATTGCCAACCTTGCTCGTGATGCAGCGGCATACGGTTCTAAAGGTCTTATGAATACTGCTTGGGATGACGCCGGGGAATCATTGTTTATGAGTGCATTGCATTCAATGGTCTGGACTGCAGAGATGACCTGGCATGCCTTGAATCCTTTATCTTCACAATCAGAATCGGAAAGATTGAATAGAGAAACACATTTTAATGAACTGTTTAATATTCATTATTTTAATTCTATGGACCATGATTATGTTGCTGACATGTATGCTGTTGCTGATTTGTGCCATATTACTGAGACTTCAAAATTGATGAATTTCAATGCTCTTTATGAGGCGTTTTTGGAATTCTATCCTGACCAGGTTGATTCTGCTGCATTTCAGCGTTTTACGTTGGCACGGGATTTGTCGGATGAAATTTATTCACGTCTTTCTTCTGATATTGAGAAATTACAAGTAAATTCGGAATTATTGGAATGTGCTGCTGTTGCAGCTTATCGCGTTTATGCCACAGCAACGAAAAATCTTCTTAAAATACAGCTTTATAATACTTTGAATAATCCGACTCAACAGAATATAGACCTTGTTAACAGAGGAACGGATGATTTTATCGAGATAATAAGACATCTGAAATATTCATATTTGCGTCTTTGGGATAAGGAATGTAGGGCATATTCTCGTGATTTTGTGACGGCACGTTATGACAGAATGATAAATGAATTGTTGCATGCAGACGAAAAGGTGTTTATTGAGAATGAAGGTGTTATGGATGGTTGTCCTGTAGTGGCATTGCGTACTGTCTTTAATGACAGACCTATTTATTATACTTTGGATGGCAGCCTCCCGGATGATAATTCTCTTGTTTATAAGGATCCTGTACGTATAACACAATCAGGTCTTTTACGTGCTGTAAGTTATGACGGAAATACATGTTCTGATGTTAATGAACGTTTTATGCTTTATCATAAAGCCGTGGGGCGTTTGAAAAAATTGAACAGCTCTGTTGGAGATTATAGATCGGAATACAGTGGTGGTGGCGAAGATGCCTTGCTTAACGGTATTATCGGTTCTAATGATTATAAGGATGGCAATTGGCAGGGATTTTATAATCAAGACCTTGACATAGAAATAGACCTTGGTAAAAAAATGATTGTGAATGAATTGAATGTTAATTTTATGACTAATCCTTACGATTGGATTATGATGCCTCGTTTCATGGAAATTTATACATCCTCTAATGGTTCTCAATTTAAACTTTGGAAAACATATAAGTTTGATGATGAAGTTCCGCAGAATGGCAATACCATAGTGAAAAAATCCTTGTCTGTAAATACAAAAACCCGTTATTTGAGAGTTGTAGTTAAAAATCCCGGTATCATACCGGAAGGACTTCCGGGGCATGGATACCCGTCATGGCTGTTTGTTGATGAATTGATTGTGAATTAATCATTGCGGTTCTAATTTCAAAGATATATTATATTACATCAAAAGGTAGTATGTTAAAACTTAATCTTGACATACTACCTTTATTTTGTTATAATGAATAAGCATTAAAATGTTATGTGTTAATTCAACATATAAATGCCGTGCCACATCTATTTATAAAATGTTTGATATTCCTTATTGTATGTGTTGTTGAATGTACTATTATTTGTTCAATATTAATTTCTTGTAAATATTAAACTCTTTACCTGTTACTTTTATGATATATAATCCGTTGTTAACTTCATTCATAGAGAAAGATACCGCAGATATTGATGGTGTAAATCGGGTATCAAATTTTTTTACGAGCAACCCGTTGCTGTTATATATTGATATGGTGACAGGAGTGTTTGTCGTTAGTCCGGAATAGGATATATAAACATTGCCATTGGTAGGGTTGGGATAAATGTGGAACAGTGAACCGGCATTATGTTCATCTATGCCTATTGGTTCGTAACCCATAGTATAAAGAGGTGTCCATAAAGTATCGGTGCCGCATTCTGTGGTGACATAGCAATAGAGATAAGCATAGCCGGGACGTGTTAGCGATACTATGGCACTGTTTTCACTTGGAATAAGTGTCCAGTTTTCACTTGATTCCGAAGTTACAAGATCCCATTCGTAATTTTCAGGAAATCCTTGTTCAATTCCACCACCGCTTGCATTACGAATGCTGTACTCGTAAAGATCAAATCCTGTTCCTGTGAAGAACAGAGGCGGAGTGATGCCTGTTATTGGGTCGATTTGAGGTACACTGTGTAACCATAAATCGAGATTTACAACTTCCAAACAACCGTATTCATTGAGTGTATGTATCGTGTCAACATAATGGGCCGGATTGGTATAGGAGTGCCCCAACATAGTGAATGAACCACATGAAGTCTCTACTACATAACTTTCGGTGGATTCGTTGATGGTGAGATGCAATGTTACTATACTGTCGCAACCATTGACTGTGCGTAATGTTTTGGTATAGTCTCCTGATTCGTAAAACACTTCACCTTCCCATGTCAGGACATCGCAATGTGTCTGATAGTCATGAATCTGATTTTCACCGATATAGTTGGGATAACGTTCGAAATAAAGTGTCACCACACTGTCGCAACCGGCAAGGCTTTCGAATGTGTGAACGTATTCTCCGCTATTATTTATGACGGTGTCGCCGAGAGCACCCCAATCCCATGTATATGGCTCATCACATGTAGAAACAAATACGTTTTTCGTATATTGGTCTGTTATTGAGAGGTTTAGAATTATAATACTGTCACATCCGTTAACAGATTGAAGTGTATGTTCGTATGTTCCTTCTTGTGTAAGGTTTTCTCCAAAAAATGGGTATGAACCTCCATCACAGATAGATTCATTAAGATGTGTCTCATAAGCAGGATGCACTGTAAGATTCATGGTTACAATGCTGTCACAGCCGAAATTTGTCTGTTTGGTGATGGTCTGTGTAAAGGTACCGGCTTCTTGTGTACTGATATTGAAACCATTTGAAGTATAATAACCATTACCGCTATATTGACATACCTCATCGAAATCCTGGATATCGTTGTATTGAGGGTGCACTACTATTGTGATAGTAGGCGTTTGTTGTGTTTGACCGTCATGTATTGTACATGTGTATTCTGTAGTGATGTTAGGAGATGCCACTGGGTTAGGGATGCTCGGATTGCTTAATCCGGTCGTCGGATTCCAGGTATAAGTATAATTTGAGGTGCCTCCCGAAGCTGTAGCATGCAGTGTAGTTGATTCTCCCTGGCATAATTCGGTATCATCGGCGTTTACAGAGGCGGTCATGGCTGTGCCGTCAACATTTATGGTTACTCTGTCATTGTCAGTACAGTCACTTGAGCCGGAAACAGTAAGCGTAAAAGTTGTGGATTGTGTCAATGCTCTTGTCTGAGTCGTTTGAGCATTGGGATTGACAACTTTGTCAGCAGGTTCCCAGCGATAAGTAAAAGTACCGTTACCTCCGCTTCCTGATAATGTTGCTACACCGCCGTATCCAATGGTCTGATCAGGTCCTGCATTGGCATTCGGGTTGGAATATACAGTGACTTGTTTGGTTTCTGTATCTTCACAGAAACCTTCTTCAGTTTGTATTTTGGTAGTAAGAGTTACAGTATATGTTCCCGAATTGGAGTATGTATGAGTTGGATTTTGAAGTGTTGAGGTATTATTGCTGCTTGATGGTTCTCCAAAATTCCATAAATATGAATCTATTGAATATCCAGATGGATTGGTGGTAGAAGTACTGTTAAATTGAGTAGGAGTGCCCTGACATACTGTCGTAAATGTGAAATTGGATGTTGGTTGAGCGCCAATCTCAACCTCTAATTCAGCATTTTCACTTTGTTGTGAACCAATGGTAATATTACATGTATAGGTTCCAGCCATTGACATGGTTACGTTGTTACGTGTAGGATTCTGCTGGGTTGATGTCCATCCGTCAGGTCCAACCCAAGAATATGTAGCGCCTGTTTCGCCCCTTGCTGTCAAATTTAATGTTCCTCCAACACATACCGGATCATTGTAATTAAGTGTAGGCTCAAGAATGCCACAATCAGTTTCTCCATTTCCGCTTATTTTTCGAAAAGTAATATTACCGCTACCGCCGGAAAAATTAGTTATTAACAATATATAATATTGTCCTACTTGTCCGTTGACAATATGTGCAGTTTCATAAGAGTTAGCGCTATAGCTGCAATCATGCAGGTTCCCAGAAGGATAAAAATTAGGGTTTGTAGTATTATTGGGACAACTCGAACAGTTCCCGGTTAATAGTCCAGCCTGTCCTGCTGTTGTAGGACAAGGAGTGGTTTCATCGTTAAAGGGTCCCCACAGAGCAAAATCGATATCGAAACCAGCAGACATATATATATTAATGTTTCCGGCAACTCTAATTCTCATGTGATACCAAAAAGAAGTTTTTGTTGTAGGAGAGTTTCCAAGACATCCATAATTAGGACCATACCATGAAACTCCATTTCCTGTCGCGGGGAATGTCAATGTATCGCTTGTACAGAAAGGTTCCGAATCCATACAGTGGTTATTTGTTCTATATTCTGGTATGTCGGATGTGATGAATTCAAAATATTCCTTACTTATATTTTCTGCCCAGGATTCAAAATAGTATGAATATTCTTCCTTGGGCAAGGAACTAATGTCTTTGAACTCTTCTTTTAAAAGAGAAAGCAAATACTCCAATTCTAAATAAGTATTTGCATCTTCATTGTATCCATTTGGACGGATATATAATTTCCCGGGTTTTTCCCACAGAGGATCACATATCAAAATATCATTTGTTGATAATGCTGAAACAATCTGTAATCTTTCTTCAATATTTTCTATAGAGAAAATGTCAAAGATTACTCCATTATCATAATCTTCAATTTGAGCATGCGATGTTAATACAAGAAACAACATCGTAATTATTATGTAGAGTTTTTTCATAGGAAGGGACCATTTATTTCGTTGCCAAATTTACACAATTTTTTTAAAAAAAATGAAAAAAATAATTATTTTTAATAATTAAGTAAAAAACTAATAAGTTTAGCAATAGCAAGACCTCTGTGAGATATTCTGTTTTTTAGTTCAAGAGGCATTTCGGCAAAGGTTTGTTCGTATCCTTCCGGTTTGAATATAGGGTCATAGCCAAAACCTCCGGTGCCATGTCCTTCTTTTATGATAGTTCCGTTGACAATACCTTCAAAATAATACTGATGTCCTTCTAAATTAAGTGCTATTACAGTTCTGAACCGTGCTTTTCTGTTTTCAATGCCCTCCATTGCAGAAAGAAGTTTGTTGACATTGTCCTGATATGAACAATTTTCTCCGGCATAACGTGCAGAATATACTCCGGGAGCACCGTTCAAGGCTTCTACTTCTAAGCCTGTATCATCGGCAAAACAATCCAAATGATAATGTTCTGTTACATAATTTGCTTTAATCTTTGCATTTCCTTCGAGTGTTTCTGCTGTTTCTTCTATTTCTTCTTTACAACCTATATCTGTTAGACTAATTACTTCTAGATTTTTTAACAATGCTTTGATTTCCTGTAATTTATGAGCATTATGTGTGGCAAATACTAATTTTTTCATAGTTATATCTTATAGACTCCAATCTATTGGAGAAATGTTATTGCTGGTTAAATATTGGTTTGTTAGTGAAAAATGATGGCATCCGAAGAATCCCCTATGCGCAGCCAAAGGTGAAGGATGTACCGTTTTAAGTATGAGATGTTTGTTACTATCGATAAGTCTTTCTTTGGAAATGGCATAATTACCCCACAATAGGAATACGAGATGCTCTTTCTTTGTCGACAGCCCCTGTATGGCAGCATCAGTAAATGTCTGCCAACCAATGTTAGCATGGGATGCAGGGTTTCCGGCTCTCACAGTGAGACTTGAATTGAGAAGTAAAACGCCTTGTCTTGCCCATTTTTCTAAATTGCCATTTTTCGGTATGGTAATGCCTACATCAGAGTTTAATTCTGTGAAGATATTTTTTAGACTTGCCGGTGCCGGTATTCCGTCAGGAACGGAAAATGCCAACCCATGTGCTTGTCCCGGATTGGGATAGGGGTCTTGTCCTAATATTACAACCTTGACTTTATCAAATGGCGTCAAATTGAAAGCATTAAATATTAATGATGATGGAGGGTAAACTGTATAGTGTTGTTTTTCATTGATTAAGAATATTTTAATGTTTCTGAAATATGGTGATTCAAATTCATTTTTTAAAATTTCATACCATCCGTCTTCTATTTTTGGTCTTTTTACTTCAATCATGATATTTTTTTGAAAAATATGTACAAAATTCGATAAAAAATTCGTTTCTTTGTAATGTAAAATGAAAAAAAAATAAGTAATGAAAAGATGTGCAGTTTTGTTGGCTGTAGTTATCACATTGGGTATATTGATGATGTCCTGCCGTTCGACATCGTGTCCTGCCTATGGAGACTATCGTCAGTATCAGATTGAGACAGTATATTAATTATTTGTGGTGACTTGTCATTTAATGATACAACTCATCGGAGACTTGTGTTTTCGATGAGTTGTATATTTTTCTGAAATGATTATGAAATATGTATAAGTATTAATGTTTTGGACATTATTGTCAATGATATGTAAGTTATATTGAGTATAATTTGTTATAAAAAAAGACCGTCTATTAGACGGTCTTTTTTATAAAATTAGATTTTTATCGTTAGTAAACCAAAATCTTTGAAGAATTTGAGTTTGCACCGGCTTGAACTTTAAGAATGTATGTTCCGGTCACTAAGTTGCCTACATTAATGTTGATCTGATGTGAACCTTGTGTAAAGGTACCCAATGTTCTGTTGGCAACCATACGACCTGTTATGTCATATATTTGATAAGTAACATTGGATTTCTCAGTGAGGTTGATACTTATTGTCGCATTTTCTACGACAGGATTCGGATATACACTCATAGCCAATGCTGTATTGTCTTCAATTTCAGCTACACTGTTTTCAATACCATCTATATGATAGTTGTCGCATCTTAAAAGACCTCTTCCGTATGTTGCAGCGTAAATCATACCTTCATTGAAGATACCATCATGAACTATTACAGTAGTATCATTCATTTCATCTACGAGATAGGTATAACGGTTGTCATGATTTTCCATGGTTTGTTGTTTAAGGTCCATTACAGGTACATTAGCGAGAGTGCTGCAAACTGTCCAGTTGCCATTGAAACCATCTGCAGTAAAGATGCCGTTTTCAGTACCTATCATTACTTTTCCTGTAGATTTTTCAATAATGCTTGAGTAAACCGGAAGTAAAGGCAAGTTACCCTGAATTGACTCAAAGCTGTCACCTCCGTTTGATGAATAGAAGACATAGTTGCTATTGCCGTAGTTTCCTAAGGTTACTATTACATTGTTTTTATCGCGAGGATCTATTGCAATACTTGTGATAGCTTGGCTATTCATATTTTGCAATGTATCGAACGTGATAACACAAGCTGTTGAATCTATGCAAGCTGTTCCTGCTGTTATAGCATCGCTAAGACCTGTGAATCTGTATAAATCGCCTGTTACAGTTCCAACATAAGCTTCATCTCCGTCTGTTGACAATGCCACTGCAGAAGCAATACCATTGATACGACCTATTCTCCACCAGTCTGTCAATTCATCAAATTTGATGACATTTCTTGCAAGGAATACCGTATCTTCAACAGCTACTATCATTGATGCTGAAATGACATCTCTCACTTCTATAGAGTCACCATTGGCAAGAGGTTCGGTAAGAGTATAATCAAAAGGATAATCACCGTTGTCGCTGATTACTTGAACAACATCGCCGGCTGCCAAATCTTCTTTTGCATAGTACCATACTGTTTGAGGAGTCTTGGTATCGTTGTAGTTTTCAAATAACACGAATGGAGTCTTGAAAGCATTTGGATTATCAGGATGACCTTTGGAACCATAAAAGTTTTGGTTATAGTCGTCTCCCGCTGTTTCGGTTCTGAGGATAGGGAATCCGTATGCAGAGACACTTCCTGTTGCTGTAAGGAACATGTATTCAGGATTTATAGTTGAAATAGCACATGGACCACCTGCAAATGAAGGATTAAATGAGCCGAACATACTGAATGTAGTAGTTGCCGTATTTTCATTCGGGAAAATGGCTCTACCTGTTGTCAAATTGTTGACATTTTCCTCACCATAAATACTAATAGTACCGTGGTCGAGAGACCCGCCCAAAACTCTATTGTTTAATCCTGAGATACCCACAGCCATCATACGTGCTACAGAGGTGTGTTGTTCTTCAGTTATAAAATAACGGTTGCTGCTCTTGAATGAATATGCAGATTCATAATATTCTCCTTTAAATACACCACCTTCCGTACCAACGTAGAATACATTTTCATTTTCAGGGTTGAAAACTATTGTTTGTACTCCTGAATGTATGTATGTAAAACGGGTGACATCAGTTGACAAGTACGACAATAATGGGTGTGATGAACTTAAAGTTATACATCTTGGGGTATAGACACCTATGTTTTGTGAATCTTCCAGAGTCCAAAGGTCTATGCCTCCAACCAAAACTTTTCTCGGGTTGTTAGGATAGACAATCATATAATTATCAATAAATCCACGAGTGTCGTAAATGTTATAAATGTTGGTTGCATAGAGAGCGACTTCCCATGTTGCACCATGATCTTTGGTGTAGTAAATATTACCTGTTCCGTAAGTAGCTGTCAGGTAACTGACATACATGTAGTTAGGATCTGATGGTGATACTGCAATGATTTTTATCACATCATCGGAAGGTAACATGTTCTCTTCTCCATTGGAAACTAGAGTGAAGTTTGCGTTGTTGGTAGAGAGATAAACCTGGTTGTCTATAACAGCAAGTACCGTGCCGTCAGTAGCAGTCTTGACACTTGTTGCAACACCTTCAACTGCTGTGTTCCATGTTGCAGCACCGTCATCGCTGTATCTCAAACCTCCATTTGTGGCTGCATATAGTCTGCCATTAATTATTGACAACTCATTTACAAATCCCCAACCATTATCTGTTGTAGGTGTTGTTGAGGTCATTAATTCATAATGTTGACCGTCTGTAGATTTAAAAATACCTTGACCGGGGAAACTGTTTTCATATCCTAATGTAGAAAGACCATTAACATCTTGAGACATGCGACCGTCACCTGTTCCAACATAAGTGTTGCCTTGTTCGTCTTGTACCATGCAGTTTATCATGGCTTGAAGGTCGGCTGCCAACTGCATTGTTATACCTCCGTTAGTCGTTTTGAAAATGCGACCTCCCATTGTACCAATTAATAAGGTGTTGCCGGTTGCATCTTTCTTATCGTATGTAATAGCTCTTGTAAGTGAACCATAGTTGTCTGGTCCTAAATCGATCCAGTTTAGATCATCTCTATCTTTTGAGAATGTTCCATTTACTCCGTTTAACAATTCTGCCGGATCAATGAGACCCGTCTCCTGATTAGCTCGAACTGTCTTCATGTACGATTCAAAAGTGGGAGATGAAGCTTTACGGGGCGAGTATTTGCCTCCGTCTTCGGCTGCATTAGCCACTAATCCAGCTTGTGCTAACACCATGGTTATCAAAAGCATACTTAACGGTAAAAATCTTTTTTTCATATCACGTAATTTAAATTTTGTTACTTTTAAACAAAGTTCATTTTAGGGTGCTAAATTAGAATAATTTTCTGTTATACGCAAGATATTTTAAGAAAAAATGACATTTCTTAACGAAAAAAAGTTTTTACAATTTGTAAAATATTGATTTATATACACTTATAGTTGTGCTTCATAATGTTAAAATTTTATTACGCTGTTGGATGGCAACCAACCGGTGTTTCCGTTTGCGATTTTTATTTTTTCCCAGCCGTCAATATTATCTAATATCTCAACCTTTGTTCCTTCGTGTAATACAAATAAATCCACACTTGTCGCTGAAGGAGAACTTTTTATTGTTATGGTACTGCTTATTATTATTCCTTCTTCAAATTTGTATGCATCATTGTATTTTTGAGCCGATATGGTGAAACTGCAAATACAGAGTAAAATACATAGTATTATACTGAAAAATGCTGTTTTTTTAATCCATGCTGTTTTTGTCGTGAGGTATAAAAATACTAAAGTCAATGTCAAACCAAGCAATATTAATGATATTGTTGCCCATTGATTTATTGAAAACCAATTGCTTATGTTAATCCACCATGTCTTGAGAAATACTTGAGGCACAGCTTCTATTTTGTCTGTAATAAATAAATTGGCCATGGCGAGATTTGTCTTTATATCTTCATCGTTAGGACTTATTTTTAACGCTTTCTCATAATTCAATATTGCCTTGGGATAATTGCCGGATTTATAGTAAGCATTGCCTAAGTTGTACAATAAAGCACTCGATATGAGGTCTTTGTCGAGAATACTTTCGTATAATATTATTGCAGTGTCATAAACACCTTCGTTATAATAAAAATTAGCTTGTTCGAAAATTTCCTTGGGTTTCTGTGCCTTGACTTCAGGAATTAAACCAAAAATTATTATTGCAAATATTATGCTTATATATTTCAATGATTTCATGATTCTTATTTTAACAGTTTTTCAACTTTAGTTATGATTTCTATGCCTCTTTGATATAATTCATCCATTTTTTTATTGGGATCTCCTGGTGCAAATAGAGCAAATTCACAGTTGTGTATCAATTCAATAAATTGATTTACTGTCTCTTCCGGAATGTGCTTTTCTATCATTTCTTCTTTTATGGAATCTGTTGACAACTTGGCTTTGGAGATATTAAGTTTATCTGATATATATCCCCAAAGGGCTTGCGACAGTTCATTATAAAAAGCTTCCTGCTTGTTTTCTTTTAAATACTGATGCGCATTTTTCAATCTTTTTCCTGCAATTTTATTAGCTTTTTTATTGCGTACCAATACTTCATTTTTATTGAATTTATTAATCTTTTTATATGATATATAGGCAATTGTGAAAATGATTATCAATATCACTATTGTCATAAAATACAATGTGGAGCCAAAGAAATAGCTGTTTTTGGAAGATAATGTCAAGTCGTTGGTTTTTATGTGTTGTATATCGCTGCCAAGTATCTTTATTTCTTCCTGTCCCGGTGCATAGATTACCCCTCCGCTGTTATTGGTTTCAGAACGTTCTACATGCAGGTCGTACACATCAGATGAAAGAGTGACATATTGTTCTTTTGCCGGGTCGAAATAGGTGAATTTCACTGGTTCTAATGTAAAATCTCCTGATACCCTGGGTATTACGACATATTCGGCTTTTTTTGTTCCGCTGATGCCGAATGAATTATTCTTTGTTGATGTTGTTATTTTAGGGTCATAAACTTCGAAATCCGGAGGAAAGACAGGCTTGGGCATGTCGAGCAATTCAATATTGCCTTTACCTGTAACAGTATATGTTATGGTGAATGCCTCATTGGATTTCATCTTGGTTTTGTCAATTTTTGAACTGAAAGAATACTGTCCTACCGAACCGTTGAATGTTGCGGGTTTGTTTGCAGGAAGTGGTTTTACTTCTATTTCTATTGGTTGTGATGTTATTTCTTTTTTAACATTGGTATATGTGCTTCCCATGATATTGTCGAAAAAACTTTCGAAAGGATCATAACTTTGTCTTGTTTGCCTTTCTTGTCTTATCTGTGCAATGCAACTTATATCGAGCGGATCTATGGTCAAGTTGCCGCTTTTTTGAGGAAAAAGAACGACTTCCTGTATTGTCACTACTCTGTATTCCTGCCCGTTACGCATTATTGACGATTGTTGCAAATTGCCGTTATTGTCAGATATGTCTTTAGTCCAAAATCCTGAATATGAAGGACTTTTAGATATTGACAATTGTGAGATGGGTATTGTAAAATAAATTTTGTATGTTAATACGAGTTGCTCTCCTAAAAAGACACTTTTCTTGCTTGGTACTGCTTCAAGTATAATGTCCTTAGAATTGCTTCGGCTTGTTTGGGATCTGTCGGATACAGAGCCGCTGTTTCCGCTCCCTCCAGAAACAACGGTGATTTCTACAGGCTCGCTTTTGATTTTTGTTTTGTTTACTGTGATGGTAGCCTGTGGCAGGCTGAAAGTACCTTCTTTTATGGCTCTTAAATAAAAAGAAAAAGTTTGTGTATTGCTTCGAGTCACAGACCCATTCACAATATTGGTACTCGAACTTCTTGATGTGAAAGGACCGCCTATCAATTCGAAATCTTTGAAATCCGGTTTTTGAAAGTCTTTTCCGTCGCCGTTCAATTCGTATGACACCTGAAATTGTTCACCGACCATTACTTGCTTCTTGCAGATGGTCTTGAAAATAACATCTTGGGCATTAACACCTAATGAGAAAAATAATAATATCAATAAATATGTTAACCGTACTTTCATCTCTTCTGAAATTATCTTGCAAAGTTACAATTTTTTTATCACCAATCTTTCTGAATATTCCTCTTTTGCATCTTTGATGCTTTTCTTTCATTCATCTTTTCCATGGTTTCCTTTTCCTGATTTTCAATGGCTTGCAGCATTCGTTCTGCGTTTTCCTTAGACATTTCTTGCTGTTCTTGTTGCTGTTGTTGATCTTGATTTTGCTGCTCTTGTTGCTGTTGTTGATCTTGCTGTTGCTGCTCTTGTTGCTGTTGTTGATCTTGATTTTGCTGTTCTTGTTGCTGTTGTTGATCTTGCTGTTGCTGCTGTTCTTGTTGCAACTGCATTTTCCATCGTGCATATTCAAGATTGTAACGTGCATCCTCATCTTTCGGATTCAGTTTGATACAGTTTTTATATGCATCAAATGCTTCTGCATATTTTTCTTGTGCCATCAGAGTATTCCCCAAGTTATAATAGGCATCGGCTTCGACATTTTCAGGCACATTTCTGTTTACAATATCTGTAAAACATTTGGAAGATTCTTCGTAATTGCCTTGTTCATAGTATGCATCACCCAAGTTGAACTGTGCTTTGTGGTTGTATTTGTCTTCCAATGATTTTTTGTAATCCACTACTGCTTCGGAATAGTTTCCGTTTTTGTATTCCCTGTTGCCCTGACGTATCAACGCCTTGTTGTTTTGAGCTTCAGCATGATGACATACCGCTAACAACAATGATGCAAATAATATTTTATTTAGAGTTTTCATTGTCAATGTCGAAAAATTTGAATTTGTTTTCCCATTCTTTTTTACCGGAGGCAAGCATTATTTCTAATATCAGCAATAATATTGCGGCGCCTATGAACCATTGGAACTGGTCTTCATAGTCGGTAAATACTCTTGATTCTATCTCTGTTTTATCTGCCTCGTTGATTTCGTTGAATATTTTATCCAAGCCCACGTTGGAGTTAGAGGCTCTTACATAAATACCGTCACCCATTTCAGCGATTTGACGCAACATGTTGTCATCGAGTTTTGTTATTACTATATTACCTTCTTTGTCTTTCTTGAAACCGGTCTGTTTGCCGTATTTATTATATAAAGGTATAGGCGCGCCATCTTCGAGTCCCATGCCTATGGTATATATTTTGATTCCATATTTTACAGCTTCCTGCACGGCTTTTACAGCCTCTCCGTTTTCATGGTCTTCTCCGTCGGATATTATTATTATGGCTTTTGCATGTTCTGTATTGCCAAACGACTGTGTTGCAAGTTTTACAGCCTGGCCAATGGCAGTACCTTGTGTTGGAATAAGGTTAGTGTTTATGGTTGAAAGGAACATTTTTGCAGCAGCATAGTCTGTGGTGAGAGGCAGTTGTACATAAGCATTGCCGGCAAATACAATGATACCAATTCTGTCGCCTTTCAGTTTTGAAATGATATTGTTGATTGCCTGTTTAGACCTCTCCAATCTGCTGGGTGCTATGTCTTCGGCATTCATAGAGGTAGAAACGTCTATGCAGAAAAATAAATCTATGCCTTCTCTTTTTACATTCTCCAATTTTGAACCTGTCTGTAAATTGGCAGTTCCAATAATGGTTAACGTTATTATCAGTATGAAAATGATGAATTTGATATTCTGTCTTTGTCTTGAATAAAGAGGCATCAGATATTTCTTGAGTTTAATGTTGGCAAAACTCTCGAATCTCTTTTTGCTGATATATCTTGCTGAAATGTAGGCAGCTATGATAATCGGTATGGCAATGAGCCAATACAGATATTCAGGATGCTCAAACTTTAATATATTGGTTTCCATGCTGTTCTCCTTATTCTGTAAAAGTTTTGAATAATGTGTTGCGCAATATGAAACTTATCATCAAAAGTATGAGAGCCCATATTGCAAACGGATAGAACTCTTCGTAAAGACGTTTAAATTCGTTTACTTCTATCTTTGAACGTTCCAAAGTGTCTATTTCATCGTATATTTCCTGTAGTTTTTCGTTGGATGTTGCTCTGTAATACATGCCACCTGTGGTATTTGCTATTTCTTGCAACAAAGGTTCATTGATATTGACAGGAAGTTGTTGATATTGAGTTGTTCCGAAAGGTGTCTGAACAGGATATGGAGCTGTACCTCTTGTTCCGACGCCGATGGTGTAAACTCTTATTCCGTAAAGTTTTGCCATTTCCGCAGCAGTGGATGGATCAACCGAGCCTGCATTGTTGTCGCCGTCAGTAAGTAGTATTATGACTTTTGATACGGCGGGGCTGTCTTTTAATCGTCCCACCGACGACGCCAATCCATCTCCTATGGCTGTTCCATCTTCCAACATGCCGCATTGCATGTCTTTTATCATATTCAACAGCATGCCGTGGTCTGTTGTCAATGGTACTTGTGTGAAAGTCTCGCTACTGAACACTACAAGACCTATTCTGTCATTTGGTCTGCCGTTAATAAAATCGGAGCCAACGGCTTTTGCTGCTTCCAAACGGTCCGGTTTTAAGTCACAAGCCAACATGCTGCTGGAAATATCCATGGTCATGATGATATCTATGCCTTCTATGTTGGTGGTCTTGTTTGATGAACTACTTTGCGGTCTTGCCATCGCAATTATCATTAAAGCTAAAGCAAAGAGTTCCAAAACAAAAACAATATGTCTCGCATATACTTTCCAACTCTTGGGCAGATTATTGAAAAAGCCTGTGTCCGGGAATTTAAGATATGCTTGTTGCTTGTTTTGATTGAAAATGTACCATACTATAAGCAACGGTATGATAATCAATCCATAAAGGAAATATGGTGATGCAAATTCAAAAGAACTCATATAGTGTCCTCCGTCTTCTGATTTTCAGTGTCTTCTGTTGGTTGTTCTTTCTTTATGAGTTTGTCGAGCTTTTCCTGTTCGGCTTTTTGTTTCTCGACTTCTTGATAATGAGAGTAACTATCTTCAATAAAATCTTTGATATTGTTGAATGAAATCTCATTCTCATCATTTGTCGGTATTGCCTTTGCAAATTTGACAAAATCTGATGTATGCAAAGTGTTTCTCAGTTTGTCAAAAGTCCTTTCTTCGAGTTTCAATGTTCCGACTTCCTGTAAAATCTCTTCAGAAGTCATTTCTGCAGCATTGATACTGAATTGGCCTTTGAGATACTCTCTTACAATGTCGGTAAGTTCGGTATAATATTCCTTGAACTTGCCCTGTTGCCACAAGTTGTTGAGTTTAAGTGTTTGCAGTTTCTCTCTTGCAGTGATGATTGCCGGTATAGTGGGTTTGATATCTTCCTTGTTTTCTTCTGTTGGTTTTCTTCTGATTTTTTTAATGAGGAAGATAATACCAAGTACTACGGCAGCAATGACAATGATTATTCCGGTGTATTGTATGCCTTCTTCTAAAGAGAAATATTGTTTAATAGGAGTTTTGATGGCTCTGAAGGTTTGGGTGGTGTCTATAGGGGTAGGGGCAACGTAAATCTCTGTGAAGTTGGTACTTAAACTGAGAAGTATGCTGTCTCTTTCTGATTTTGAATATGGAATGGACACCTTCGGTATCACGACATTGCCGGTATCGAAAACTGAAAGTTTTAATGTTTGTGACAACAACATGTCATCACTGTCTTTGAAAGGAGTTTTGACTACCTCGCTTTTTTCTATTATGTCTATGTTTTTGCTTAAAGTGTCATTAAAAATGTTTAAATCGATGTTATAACTTGAAGGGACCCTGATATTCAACTCATAGTCGAAAGGCTGTCCGACATGTACAGTGTCGGTCTTGATTTTACCTACAGCATATATGTCCTGTGCCTCAAGATATTGCGTTCCCAAAGACAGCATCAGACAACAAAGTGTCGTTGTTAATGACTTGAATATTATATGTTTGGCATTCAATGATTTCATCTTTTTGATTCTCTTTTCTTGAACAACTGCATGAGTGGTTTTACATAGTCTTTGTCAGTGTATATCAATGTGTTGTCTATACCATTGTTGGTAAATATACGATTCAATGCCGAAGTTTCGTGTTGCACGAATTTTTGATATGCTTCTGTCCATGCACCCGTTGATGTGTCGATCCATACGTCTTTGTTGGTTTCTGTATCTCTGAATTTTACCAGACCTATTTTAGGTATGACAAGTTCTCTCTTGTCGGTTATTCTCAGAGATATAAGGTCGTGTTTGTTTGCCGCCATTCTCAACTGCTGTTCAAAAGGTTTTGCTGTCATAAAGTCGGAAATAAGAAAAGCAGTAGTACGTTTTTTTATGGCACTTGTCAAAAAACGAAGACCTTCCCCTAAGTCGGTCCCTTGATGTGAAGGAGTGAAAGTGACAATCTCTCTTATTATGCGTAAGATATGGGAGGTGCCTTTCTTGGGAGGAATGAACTTCTCCACTTGGTCACTGAAGAATATTACTCCCACCTTGTCATTGTTTTGTATTGCGGAAAAAGCAAGTACGGCAGCTAATTCAGCAGTGAGATCTCTCTTAGTGATATCAATGGAACCGAAATCATTGGAACCGGAGACATCAATGAGTAACATCACAGTCATCTCTCGTTCTTCTTCGAAAATCTTTACAAAAGGACGGTTGAAACGGGCAGTGACGTTCCAATCTATGTTGCGAATGTCATCTCCATATTGATATTCGCGCACTTCGCTGAATGTCATGCCTCGTCCTTTGAAAGCACTGTGATATTGACCTGAAAAGATATGGTTTGACAATCCTCGGGTCTTTATCTCAATCTTTCTGACTTTTTTAAATAATTCGGTTGCTTCCATATTAATTATTACGGAACTTCTACAACGTTGAGAATTTCATTAATGACTTCTTCGGTGGTGATGTTTTCGGCTTCTGCCTCGTATGTCAGACCGATGCGGTGACGCATCACATCGGCAGCAACAGCTCTCACATCTTCCGGTATCACATAACCTCTGCGTTTGATAAAAGCATACGCTTTGGCAGCCATTGCCAAATTGATGGTGGCACGTGGCGAACCTCCGTAACTAATGAAATTGGTTAGTTTCTTTAATTTGAAATCTTCAGGATAACGTGATGCAAATACTATGTCGGTGATGTAATTCTCTATCTTCTCGCTTAAATATACTTCCCGGCAAACTTTTCTTGCGTTGATGATATCGTTTGTTGTAGTCACTTTTTGTGCCTGAGGATAATTTTTGTCTATATTTTGCCTTAAAATGATTTTCTCTTCCTCTTTTTTCGGATAGTCTATTACGACTTTCAGCATGAAACGGTCAACTTGTGCTTCCGGCAATGGATATGTTCCTTCCTGTTCTATGGGGTTTTGTGTTGCCATGACTAGGAACGGGTCGGGTAGGGCAAAAGTGCTGTCTCCTATGGTTACTTGATGTTCCTGCATGGCTTCCAACAAAGCACTCTGTACTTTGGCAGGCGAACGGTTTATCTCATCGGCTAATACGAAATTGGCGAAAACAGGTCCCTTGCGAACTATAAACTCTTCTTTTTTTTGACTGTATATCATAGTGCCTATAAGGTCGGCAGGCAATAAATCGGGAGTGAATTGTATTCTGCTGAAATCGGCATCTACAATGTTCGCCAATGTTTTTATTGCCAAAGTCTTGGCTAATCCGGGGACACCTTCCAACAAAATATGTCCGTTGGACAATAACCCAATAAGCAGTCTTTCTGTCATGCTTTTCTGCCCGACAATTACTTTGCTCATTTCAAGGTTAATCAAATCGATGAATTGACTCTCTCTCTGAATCTTCTCGTTCAATTCTCTGATATCTGTATCAATCATTTTGTTTTTGATTTTAATTGTTTATTTCATTTTGTTTTAAACACGTTTTTCGTAAAAATATTGTTCAATTTTTAACTAATTTTTAAGATTTTTTAAATTTTTACATATCATTATTCTAATGAAAAAGAACTTCGTGATTGGCATGAATTTTTGACATTTTTCAAAATTAATGCTCACGAAGTCCTTCTGTCGGATTGTTGTGTTATGTTTGTATTTACAGTTTAGTTGGGACAAAATTCACTGAGTTGTTCCATGAGTTTCTTGCGACTGTAAAAGATACGGCTTTTTACTGTGCCTATGGTGAGTTTTAATGTCTCTGCTATCTCTTTGTATTTGTAACCGTCATTGTACATGTCGAATGCTTTTCTGAAATCGGCATCGAGTTGCTTGATTCCATGCTCTAACTCTGAAGCATAATACATAGATTCAGGATCGGTGTCACTGTTGGAATTGCTGATGTTGAGATAATACAAGTCTTCAGTTTGGTCGATAATAGTTTTGGATTTTTTCTGTCTTCGGTAATTGTTGATAAAAATATTTTTCATTATTGTGTAAACCCATGCCTTGAAATTGTTATGATTGACATACTTCTCTCGGTAAACAAGTGCTTTCAGGAATGTTTCCTGCGTCAGGTCTTTGGCATCGTCTTCATTGCCTGTGAGCTGTTTCGCAAAAGTCTCAAGATACTTTTGCATCTCTGTTAGACTTGCATTAAATTCTATTGCTGTCATCTGGTTGTTGTTTTTATTTGTGCTGCAAAGCTTATTTCATATTTTATTTTTGTCAAGAATTTTTTTTTAATAATAATTATATTTCTGTTAATATTATTGAATATCAATACATTGAAAAAATGTAAAATAATTGTTAAATTTCTAAAGTTAACGGTTATATTCATAAAGTTAACAGAATTTGTTTAAGTTGTCGGTTGTAAAATGTAAGTTAACGGTATAAAATAAGTTCTTTTTAACAATATATTAACATTTGTTGTTTCAATATGGTCTATTTATGTCTTGTTTGTTATTTTGTTTACTATTAAATAATAAAATGTTTGATATCCAAATATTTAATGGTGATGAAATGATTTTATTATTAAAATGATTGTTTAACTTGTTGCTTTAATGAACAATAAACTTTGTTTTACATTTATTTTGTAAATTGTTATATGTTGTGTATTTAATTGTGTTGTTTTGTGTGAATTTTTCGTCATTTGAAAATTAAAAGTTTTTTATAAAAATAGTGTTGTTATTTGTTAAAAAAATGTAATTTCGTAAAAAAATAAGCTATTGTAATTATGTTAGGAAAAATTGGTATTGCAGGGGCTGGAAATTTGGCTTGTGTTCTTTGTAAAGCGTTGATAAATAAAGAAATATCGCCATATTGCATATATATTCGTGATAAATTCAAGGTCGATGACCTGGCTCGAGAATTGGGGGTCCGAGTTGTTAGTGACATAAATGAGTTGATGGATTGCGACATTGTCATTGTGGCTGTTAAGGATGATGCTATTGAAGAAGTAGCAGCTAAACTTTCCGGTTTTCATGGATTGTTATTGCATACTTCCGGAATCAAAAGTATGGATGCTTTACTTCCTGTGGAACGCAGAGGAGTGTTTTATCCTTTACAGACATTCAGTAAGGGTAAAAAGATAGATTACCGGACTACACCTATATTAATTAACTGTGTTACTTCTGAAGACCTTTCTTTGTTGAAAGATTTTGCTTCTGTTTTATTTGCCACTGTTTATCATTGTGATGATGAAAAACGAAAAAAAATTCATCTTGCTGCTGTTTTTATGTGTAATTTTGTGGATGTTATGATGGGAATAGGCACTGATTTGTTAAATGCTGAAAATCTGTCTCTTGCATTGATGAAGCCATTGGTGATGGAGACAATGGATAAGATTTTTATGACAAATCCTCACGATGCTTTGACGGGTCCGGCAAGACGTAAAGACTTTGGTACTATTGCAATGCACCGTGAAATGCTTAAAAACTCTCACGATGAGTTGGAGATTTATGATATTTTGACAGATTATATTCTAAAAAGGTTCTGATGATGAGAAATTATAAGGAATTGTTAAATGATATTACGACTTTTATCTTTGATTATGATGGAGTTATGACTAATGGCGATGTACTCGTGAATGAAAATGGCGAGCCTTTGCGGATGGCTAATGTCAAAGATGGGTATGCTCTTCAACTTGCACGTAAACTTGGATATAATGTCGCTGTCATTTCTGGAGGTTATTCTCTCTCTATATTGAATAGAATGCAGATGCTCAATATTGAAGACGTCTTTTTGCGAGTGGCTGATAAAATGTCAAAGCTGAATGAATATATGGAATATCGCAATATAAAACCCAATCAAATTGTTTATATGGGGGATGATATACCTGATTATTTGCCGATGAAAGCTGTTTCTGTTCCTGTCTGTCCTGCCGACGCTGCCGAGGAGATAAAATCTATAAGTCTCTATATCAGTGCTTTTGGCGGTGGGCGTGGCTGTGTGAGAGACATTGTGGAACAGGTGTTGAAAGTACAGGATAAATGGATGCTGAATTTTGAGTCTCATCTTTGGTAATGTTTTGTTTATGAAGAAAATAAAATATTTCTTTAAACTTGTGAGATGGCAAAACCTGATAATGGTGGCCTTGATGATGTTTTTGGTGTATTATGCTTTGATGTCACCGCTGTTTATGACAAGTTATTCTACTGTCGTGCCGGATTCACTGTCGTTTTTTTTGTTCGTCCTCTCTGTGATATTTGTGGTGGCTGGCGGGTATGTTATAAATGACTGTTTTGACGTGTATATTGATAAAATAAATCGCCCTGATACTGTCATAGTTGACAGAGTGTTGCCAAAGTCAACAGCTTATGTTTACTATTGGATACTCAATATTCTTGGCTTGTGTTGTTCTGTGGTATCCGGGGTGAGGGCTTTGAAGATGAGCTTTTTTCAACTTGTGGTTTGTGTCGTTTTATTGGCACTTGTTTTATATTTGTATTCCCGTACATATAAACGTAAGTTGTTGATAGGCAATATTATTGTGGCTCTTTCCGTGGCATCTGCCGTGGCATTGCCTCTCTTTTTCGAGATGATATATTTGTCTCAAGATACTTTGATTCTCAGCGTGGTTAAGGATGTGATGCCTTATATTGAATATAATGTATTGATTTATACAGCTTTCGCTTTTCTTAGCACGCTTGTGAGAGAATTGATAAAAGATGCTGAAGACTATAAAGGTGATATGCAGGATAATTGCAGGACATTGCCTGTTGTTGCAGGACTTACTGTGACGAAAGTGATGGTAAGTGTCTTGATAATGTTATTGCTTGCTCTGGTGGCTTATTTCCAATATGTATTATATTCCATGGACAATAATGTCGCCCTTTTGTCGCTCATTGTAGTAGATGTTTTGTGCGTGGCTTTGATCATGCAGGTGCTTAATGCTGAAAAGAAAAAGGATTTTCATCGCGCCTCGCTGATGGCCAAGATATTGATGTTGTTCGGAATTATTTCTATGATTTTTGTGTGACATGTTGAATAATCTTGAAAAATATGATGTTGTACTTGCATCGAAATCTCCGAGGAGGCAAGATTTGTTGAAAGGTCTTGGAATAGACTTTACTGTGATGACAGCGGATGTGGAAGAGACTTATCCGGAAAGTCTTGGTGTTGAAGATGTTCCGGCATTTTTGAGTAAGAAAAAGGCTCATGCTTTTGAAGGAGAGAAACTGCCGGAAAATTTTCTGTTGATAGCTGCCGATACTGTGGTGATTTGTGATGACTTTATATTGGGTAAACCAAAAGATGAAAAAGATGCTGAGAGGATGTTGAAAATGCTGTCCGGTCGTACTCATAAAGTCATTACCGGAGTGACAGTCCTTACAGCTGCTAAAACGCGAACATTCTCAGTTACTTCAGAAGTGACGTTCGACAATCTTGAAGATGAAGAGATAAAATATTATATAGACGCTTTTCACCCTTATGACAAAGCCGGAGCATACGGAGTGCAAGAATGGATAGGTTATGTTGGGGTTGCTGAGGTGCGCGGCTCTTATTACAATGTGATGGGATTGCCTACACAGCGTCTTTATCAGGTGTTAAAGCATTTTTGAGTAAAATTGAGAGATTTATGATAGAAAAACCGCTTATTTTAATTGCCAATGATGATGGTTATCAAGCTAAGGGACTTCGGAAACTTGTCGAGTTGATGCGCAGTATCGGTAGAGTCGTCGTCGTGACGACAGAACAGCCTATGTCGGCGCAAAGTCATTCGATAACGACAACTATCCCTTTACGATACAGACTTCATGAAAAGAGTAATGATTATATGATGTATATATGTAACGGGCGTCCTGCCGATTGCATAAAATTGGGATACCAGCAGATTATGGAACAACTGCCTGATTTGGTGGTGTCGGGCATCAATCATGGCTCCAATGCTTCTGTCAATGTTGTTTATTCCGGCACTATGGGAGCTGTCATTGAGGCATGTATGGCTAATATACCTGCTGTCGGTTTCAGCCTCGACTGCTACGACAGTGATGCGGTTTTCGATCATGTGGACGATTATGTACTCGATATATCTGATAAAGTGTTGACTAAAGGACTGCCTGCCGGTGTCTGTCTTAATGTTAACTTCCCAAAGTTCTCCGATGAGGCCATAAAAGGAGTTAAGGTGTGCCGTCAGGCTAAAGCTCGCTGGGTCGAGAGTTTCGATAAAAGAAGAGACCCTATGGGAAGAGATTATTTTTGGGTGACGGGTATCTTTATTGAAGATGAATGTGAAGAGGATACGGATATTTATGCACTTAATAATAATTATGTCTCAGTGGTGCCTTCTCATTATGATTGGACTTCTTATTCAGCATTGAAAACAGTGAATGGTTGGTTTGAAAATAACAATTTTGATATTAAATGAGATATTATATAATAGCCGGGGAGGCTTCCGGTGATTTGCATGGCTCCAATCTTGTAGCTGCTCTGAAACGGCGTGATCCTAATGCTGTCATCAGGGCATGGGGAGGTAACCTTATGCGTAAAAAAGGCGCTGAGATTGTGAAACATTATAAAGACCTCGCTTTTATGGGTTTCGTTGAGGTGTTGTTTCATCTTAAAACAATCTTAAAAAATTTTAACTTTTGTAAAAAAGATATTAAACAATTTGCTCCTGATGCGGTGATTCTTATAGATTATCCCGGCTTCAACATTAAAATGGCAAAATATGTCCGTAAACTCGGAATCAAGGTGTTTTATTATATTTCTCCTCAAGTTTGGGCTTGGAAACGAAGAAGAGTTTTTACCATAAAAAAAACAGTGGATAAAATGCTCGTCATTTTGCCTTTCGAAAAAGATTTTTATGATTCTTATAATGTGGACTCCGTATTTGTGGGACATCCTCTCCTCGATGAGATGTATTCTATGAAACATGTTGACAGACAGGTGTTCTATAAACAGAATAGACTGAATCCCAAGAAAGAGATTATTGCCATGCTCCCGGGTAGCAGAAAACAGGAGGTCGCCAAAATGTTGCATGTCATGCTTGAGGTGGTGAAAAAGTTTCCTGATTATCAGTTTGTGGTGGCATGTGCTCCGTCTCTGCCGGTGAGTTATTATAAGTCATTGATAGGTAAGGCTAATGTGCGCTTCGTGGTGAATAGGACATACCAGTTGCTTCAGGTGTCGAGTGCTGCCATGGTAACTTCAGGTACCGCAACTCTTGAAACAGCATTGTTGGACGTCCCTCAGGTGGTTTGCTACAAAGGCAGCAGAATATCTTATATCATCGCTAAAAATTTGATAAAGGTCAAATATATCAGCCTGGTTAACCTTATTATGAATAAACCGGTGGTTAAGGAATTGATACAGGATGATTTGACTGCTGATAATATAAAAAATGAGCTGAACCAACTGCTTAGAAATCCAAAACGTCAAAAACGCCTCTTGGAAGATTATGACGAGTTGAAATACCGTCTCGGCAATGAAGGCGCTTCGGACAGAGCTGCCAATATCATAGTGCAGAATATCTACCGGCCTCGTTGATGAAGCTTGGCATTTTTTTGTTATGCTAAATGACAGCTTCCTGACTTTAGTCTGATAAGTCTGTTTTTACCTTTTTTATCATAATGATATTCTTAAATGTATTTTAAGATTTTGGTTGGTTTTTCTTAAGGAATTTTTACTTAAATCTTAATAAAAATTAACATAAAATATTGAATATCAATATTGTATGAATTGTAAAATGTCGTAACTTGCGCTTTAAAACGACATGATATGATAAACTGGTTCAAATATCCTTTTATTAGAATTTTGATACCTTTTACTGCCGGTATTATTATGGCATTTGTTTTTCGTGATGCCTTGTCATTGTATCTTTTTGATATGATGGTCGTTTCAGTGATATTTTCCTTGTTACTTGTTGTTTCGTCATTTTTCATAAAACGTTACGACAGACTTTGGCTTTTCGGTATTTTACTGTTTTTTGTCATGATGATTGACGGTATGGTATTGGTTTGTCTTCGAAATGACCTTGGTAAATATCATATCTCTGAAGTGATGTCTGATTATTCGTTTTGTGTGGCTCGCTTGTCGGAATGTATAGTGGAGAAAGAGAACTCCGTGAAAGTCGTGATAGAAACGTTGTGCGTGGCAAATTATGACGGCAAGATGATTGATTGTGAAGGTAAGATTATGTGTTATTTTGAAAAAACTCCTGAAAGTCTGTCGTTGGAATATGGTGATGTCATGGCTTTTATCACTAAGCCGGAAATTGTTTCTCCGGCATTGAATCCGGAGCAGTTTGATTATAAGAAATATCTTTTGAATAAAAATATCACGCATCAGGTGTATCTGAATAAAGATTCATGGATTGACTTGGGAGATGACATCTCGAGTCCTATATATGGCTTTTCTTATTTTTTGAGAGATTATTTGTTGAGAACAATGTACAGTCTCGGCATTGAAGGTGAGGAGTATTCGGTTGCTGCGGCAATTTTATTGGGTTATGATGATGAGTTGGGAACAGAGTTGCGGCAGAAATATGTCGTTGCCGGAGCCATGCATCTGCTGTGTGTCTCAGGCTTGCATGTTGGTGTGATATTTATGTTGTTTTCCTATATGTTGGCGTTTTTGGACAAAAAACATGGAACTCAGCAGTTAAAACAAATGATATTATTGTTTCTGATATGGTTTTATGCTTTGCTTGCCGGTTTGGCACCTTCTATACTCAGAGCAACCATAATGTTGTCGTTTGTCGTTGTCGGTAATATAATAAAACGTAAGGGCATATTGATGAATACCATAGCTGCTTCGGCTTTTATCTTGTTGCTTGTCGATCCTGCGAATTTGTTCGATGTTGGATTTCAGCTTTCTTATGTTGCCGTTATAGGTATTGTCGTTCTTCAGCCGCATATCTCGCGTATGTTTTGTTTCAAATACGGATTGATAAACAAAGTTTGGGAGATTACATCGGTGAGCCTTGCCGCACAGGTGGCTACGGCGCCTTTCGCAATTTATTATTTTCATCAGTTTCCTTCTTATTTCTGGCTGAGTAATTTGTTTATGACTCCCGTTTCTACTGTGGTGATAACAGGTGGCATGATTATGTTGTTGCTGTGTTTTCTGCCATATTTCAATATTGCGGTGGCATTTTGTGTGAAAATGATGATTAAAATGATGAATGGTGCTGTCGTTTTTATCGAGAATATGCCGTTTTCTTTAATAAGAGGACTTTATATTGACAAAATTGATTTTGTTTTGCTGTTGATTGCCGTTTTGTGTTTGCTGTTGTGTGTGGAGTACAGAAACAAAATGATGTTTTTTGTCTTGCTTGGTTCGGTTTTACTGTTTGGCTTATCAGGATTGTCGAGGACAATAAAGCAAAGAAATACTTTCTCCATGACGGTATATTGTATCAACAAGTCAACGGCTGTGGATTTTACATTTTCAAACACTCATATACTGTTGTGCGATACTGTATTGATGTCGAATTCTTCGGCAATGGCATATAATATTGAAAACAATCTTATAAAAGAAGGTGTATTTCGCAGGGGACATATTATGTCGGCGGATGATAGGCATATTACATGTAAATATTTGAAAAAACGGGAAAATCTTATAAGTTTTGGCGGGAAAACTATGGCTTTGATAGACGATGTTATGGAGCCTGATTTAAAACTCGAACGTAAGATACATTTGGATTTTATGATAGTGCGTGGACGCATGAAGACAACTCTTGGAAAACTTCTTGATGTATATGATGTTGATTTACTGATTGTTGACAGTAGTGTTCCCGATTATCTCAAGGATAGATGGAAAGAACAGGCTGCTGAGTTGAATATTCCGTGTTGGGCTGTTAAAGATGAAGGAGCTTTTGTATATAAAGACAAAATATGATTCAAATTATTGATTGTCAGTATTTAATGAAAAATATTCTGAAAGGATAAAAAAAGTTAAAAAAATGCTTGACAGTAAATGAAAATATCGTATCTTTGCAACGTCAAAAGACAAGGTTCTTTGGATTGATGGTTCGGTAGTTCAGCTTGGTTAGAATGCCTGCCTGTCACGCAGGAGGTCGCGGGTTCGAGTCCCGTCCGAACCGCAGAAAGATGCAAATTCACACAATGGAATTTGCATCTTTTTTTATGTAATAATAACATGCTTCCCGAATAAGTTCTTTTATCGATCAAAACAGATAATTGTCAATGATGTATGTTGAAGAAACAGAATTTTATTAACTAAAAATGTTGATATGTTTTTTTGATAAATCATTTTATTATCGGATTATATTTCCTATTTTTGTGTGGAGTTGAATTGGCTTGTAAAAATGAATTGATTGAAGAAATATTATAGGCAGATTCGTGCATTAAAGTTGAAGATTTATAAAAATTGTCGTTGCTTTGCAAAAGAAAATAAAAACACAAGATTTATATTTATGGGGAAATGGATGCAAAATATTGAAATGTCGCTGTTTGAATTATGTAAATGTCTGATAGGGATTATAATTAAGTGATAAAAAGACAGATGGATACTGCTGAAATAAAAATATTGTTGAAAATATGGGAGTATGTTATCTTTGAATATAAGAATGCTGAAATACAGTTATATAAATCATTTCGGGATACTTGGTCTTTCTTCATAAATATAGTAAATGATAGGTTTGTTGAAAAATTATATTATGTCATTTGCCGTCTCGAAAATATTATTGTAGGTGTTGAAAATAAGATTTGGTTATTAAGAATGAGAAAATATGAAGGTTCCTAAACAATTCAATAATATAACTGAACGTGTCATAGATGATTTGAAAGAGGTATTGTCATCGGGCAATAGCCAAATCTCCATAGCGGCAGCCAGTTTTTACATTTATGCATACGAAGCATTGAAAGAAGAGTTGGAAAAGTTGGACTGTGTAAACTTTATTTTTACTTCACCGACATTTTATGCAGATAAGTCTGAAAAGCAAAAAAGAGAGTTCTATATACCGAAATTGAATAGAGAAAGAAATCTTTTTGGCTCTGATTTTGAAATAAGACTTCGCAACCGGCTTACGCAACGTGCCATTGCTAAAGAATGTGCAGACTGGATTCGCAGAAAAGCCCGATTCAAAACCAATATTACTCATGGTTCCATGAACTCATTCCTCAACATTAGGAATGAAGAGGAGACTTATACATATATGCCTTTTAACGAGTTTACCACTACCGAACTTGGTCTTGACAGAGGCAACAATATTTGTCCTATGGTTGTAGGTATGCCCGGACATCGTTCGACAGATATGTTTCTGAATAACTTTAATGAACTTTGGAAGGACAAGGAGAAATTTCAGGATGTGACAGAAAATGTAATAGAAAATATTGAGACGGTTTACAAGGAAAATGCTCCTGCCTTTATCTATTTCATTACGCTGTATAACATTTTCAATGAATTTTTGGAGGATATTAACGAAGATGTCTTGCCTAATGAGGCTACCGGATTCAAAAACAGTGTTATTTGGAACAAACTTTATAATTTCCAAAAAGACGCGTCTTGGGCAATAATAAATAAATTGGAGAAATACAATGGATGTATTCTTGCTGATAGTGTGGGTTTGGGAAAAACTTTCACCGCACTTTCAGTTATCAAATATTATGAAAACCGAAACAGAAATGTATTGGTTCTTTGTCCTAAAAAATTGAATGACAACTGGCAGACCTTCCGTTCCAACTATAAGAACAATCCGGTTTTGGCAGACCGGTTGCGTTACGATATTTTGTTTCATTCAGACCTGTCAAGGGATAGCGGACGGAGCAACGGTCTTGACCTGGAACGTGTGAACTGGGGAAACTATGATTTAATTGTCATAGACGAGAGTCATAATTTCCGCAATGGCGGTCGATTTGACAATGAGGACGAAGAAGATGATTTCAAGGAGAACCGTTATGCCCGGCTGATGAATAAAGTCATACGCAGTGGTGTAAAAACGAAAGTACTTATGCTTTCAGCCACACCGGTTAACAACCGTTTCAACGATTTGAAAAATCAACTGCAATTGGCGTATGAAGGCAAGGCCGAAAATATAAACGATTTGCTTGATACGGGAAAGAGTATAGACAGTATTTTCAGAGATGCACAGACTGTATATTCAAAATGGGCTAAACTGCCTCCGGAAAATAGAACCACGGAAAAATTAGTAGATTCATTGAACTATGATTTCTTTCAACTGCTCGATGCCGTTACCATAGCTCGTAGCCGTAGCCACATCATCAAGTATTACAACACGAACGATGTGGGAAAATTCCCTACACGTCTCGCACCTGTATCTCGCAGACCCAAACTTACGGATTTGAACGATGCCATAACTTTTGCAGATATTGCGGAAATGCTTAATAATCTTAATCTTTCCATATACACACCTTCATTTTTCATATTTGATAGTGAAAAGGATAACTATGGTATTGATTTTCAAGGTAAAGGACTTACTGTGGATGGTCGTGAAAAAGGTCTTAGAAAATTGATGGCAATTAACCTGCTGAAACGTTTAGAAAGTAGCGTGAACTCTTTTCGCCTTACTTTGACAAGAATACATGATTTTATAAAAGACTCCATTACTGCCATTGATAAATTTCAGGAAAGTGGTGCCGGAATAATTGATGTAACTGAATTTTCGGATGATTTTGATAATGAAGATAATGAAAACGATCCTTTCGTGGGGCGTAAATCGAAAATCAATCTCCGTGACATGGATTATGTGAGTTGGAGACGTGATCTGAAAGCAGACTTGGAAATGCTTGAGTTACTTATATTCATGTTGAAGGATATTACGCCGGAGCATGACACTAAATTGCAGCAGCTCGTAGCTGACTTGAAAAACAAGTTTGAACATCCGATCAACGGTACGAACAAGAAAGTACTCATCTTTACAGCCTTTGCTGATACGGCCAATTACTTGTACGAACAGTTATCTGATAGAATCCTGAACGATTGCGGACTGCATACGGCTCTGATAACCGGTAGTACTGAGGGTAAATGTACGTTACCGAAACTGAAATGTACGTTCAACGACATACTTACTTATTTCTCGCCAATCTCGAAAGACCGCGATGCCATTCATCCGGACGACACCAGGGAAATAGATGTGTTGATTGCAACCGACTGTATCAGCGAAGGACAGAACTTGCAGGACTGTGATTATCTGATTAACTACGACATTCACTGGAATCCGGTGCGCATCATTCAGCGTTTCGGTCGTATCGACCGTATAGGTAGCCGCAACGAGGTGATTCAACTGGTGAACTATTGGCCGGATATGGAGTTGGATGATTATATCAAACTGAAAGGTCGTGTGGAAAGCCGAATGAAAGCGACTGTTATCACCAGCACCGGTGATGACAACCTTTTGTCGGTCGATGAAAAAGGCGATTTGGAATACCGCCGCAACCAGTTGAAGAAACTTCAAAATGAAGTGCTCGATATTGAGGATATGGATACCGGTGTCAACATCATGGATTTGGGGTTGAATGAATTCCGTCTGGATTTATTGGCCAATCTGAAAGAGCATCCCAACATGGATTTGACACCCTTCGGAATGAGTGCGGTGGTAAGTGCTTCCGAATTGGTGGAACCGGGTGTGATGTATGTGTTGAAGAACAAGAACAATGCCGTAAATATCGACCGTTCCAATTTGCTCCACCCATTTTACATGGTTTACATTTCACACACCGGAACCGTTATCTGCGACCATTTGTCGCCTAAAAAACTGCTCGACAAGATGCGTTATGCCTGCAAGGACAAGACAGAACCGGATATGGCGCTTTGCAAACAGTTCAACAAGGAAACCCGCGATGGCAAGAATATGCGTCATTACAGCAACTTGTTGCAATCGGTAATTGAAAGCATTATCACGGTGAAGGAAGAGAGCGATATAGATGACTTCCTGAATGGGATGCAGGGCAACCTGTTTTCCAATGAAATTCGTGGGTTGGACGATTTTGAGTTGATATGTTTCCTGGTTATTAAATAATGATAGTTTGAAAATTATGGATACTAATGACATAAGTATATTGCTGCAAGTCGGAGAGCGTATTACGTTTGAGTGTAAAAAAGCAGAAGGCAAGCTTCCGAAATCTGTTTGGGAGACGTATTCTTCATTTGCCAATACTATTGGCGGAATCATTTTGCTCGGAATAATGGAAAACCAAAACGAACCTGATATTGAAAAAAGGTTTGAGATAACAGGCGTATCCAATCCCCATAAAATGAAAAAAGAATTATTTGATACGTTGAATAGCAATAAAGTAAACAGAAACATTTTGACAGATGACGATGTTGAGATATTGCAATATAAAGGCTGTGATTTATTGTGTATTCGCATACCACAGGCTGATTATAGGCAGCGCCCCATTTATATCAATGGAAACATGATGAATGGGGCTTTCAAACGGAATTATGAAGGTGATTACCATTGTACGGAAGATGATGTAAAAGCAATGATTCGCGATGCAAATGACAGTGGTAATGATTCTGTATTGATGGAGAATTATACAATGGATGACATCGATGTACCTACTCTTGCTGCCTATAGAAATCGTTTTCGTACAGCGAATCCTGATCACGTTTGGAATGATTATTCCGATAAAGACTTTCTTTTGAATATGGGTGGATATATTGTGGATAGAAATACGTGCAGAGAAGGACTGACTTTAGCCGGTTTGCTTATGTTTGGCAAAGGGCTTTCTATCAGGCAAAGGTTTGACAATATCCGCATGGATTATCTTGATATGACCAATCTGCAACCGGACAGCCGCTGGAGTGACCGTTTGACATACGACGGTCGATGGGAAAATAATCTGTATAATTTCTTTATGCGCGTATTGTCCAAGTTAGTAAGCGATATAAAACGTCCGTTCAGGCTGGAGGGTATGGAACGCATAGACGATACCCCTGTTCATAAAGCCATCCGAGAGGCATTGACAAATCTTATTATCCATTCAGACTATATGGTAACAGGAGTTCTAAAAGTAGAAAAGCACGATGACTGTTTTGTCTTCTCCAATCCGGGTACACTTAAAATACCGGTTATGGATATTTATGCCGGAGGTAATTCAAAGGCAAGAAATCCAAATATGCAGTCAATGCTTAGAATGATTGGTTTTGGCGACAACATCGGTTCAGGGTTCCCTACTATTCTGAATGCATGGAAAAATGAAAACTGGCGTAAGCCATTTTTGGAGGAACGGACTGATTTGCATCTTGTTGAATTGACCCTATCTATGGTATCTCTTATTCCGGAAGAATGTCATCATGCGTTGAATGAGATTTATGGTAGTGAGTATAATAGGCTTGATAAAGAATGTCAACTGGTTTTGGCTACTGCCATTACGGAAGATAATATTTCCAATTATCGCATACAGCAATTATTGGGTAAAAATCCTTTGGAGGTAGGTAGAATTCTTTATGCTCTGGTTGATAATGGAATGCTCGTATCCAACAACAAGGGACGGTGGACTTCTTACACCATCAATGACAATTACACTCGAGGAGTGAAAAACTCAGGGAGTAAAACTCAAGGAGTAAAAAACTCAAGGAGTAAAACTCAAGGAGTGACATCAAGGGAGAGGAAAAAACGGGAATTGCGTGAGGCCTTGGTCGTCTTTTGCCGGGAGCCGCGCACATTGCAGGAGATTGCCAACCACTTGGGATATTCTGACAGGAATTGGATGAAACGTATGTATATAGACCCCATACTTGGTGAACTGATAGAGATGACTTCATCTGAAAGTAAAAATGCTCCTACACAGAAATATGTGACGATAAAAAAATAGCTTATGTACGGTCTTCCCACATCCACTGAACGAAAACAGCAGTTGCCGAAGAAGGCGATTTATGCGAAGTTTGACCTGCCAACAGCCCGGCGTGAGAACTTCGATGCAGATATTGCCCGTATCGATATTGTGGCGGTTATTTCCCCGGCAACGATACCGGCATTGGGCGAAGGAGCCGAGGTGAAAGGGGTTTATGTGGTCGATGTGCAGATGAAGCGCAGGGAATACGATGCAAAAAACATCTTGCTGCTGCCCCGACTGATTGCTCAACACATGGTTTTTGCCCTGCGACACGAAGACCAGGTGCAGTTTGCCATCTTCCACACCAAGCTGTTTACAACTGCCTGGCAACCTGTCGAGCAAGCCACCTTACCACTCTCGGGGTTGAACCTCGATGCCGTATGGGATGAAATTGTCGCCTCGATCGGAGCTATCACCCCCACCGAGGGACGTAGCGTTGCCGAACAGATTGTGCAGGATGATCGCCGCGCGAAACTGCTTCACCAGATCGAGGTGCTGGAACGCAAGGTTCGGTCGGAACGGCAACCGCGGCGGAAATCGGAGTTATTCAAGGAGTTAAAGAAACTGAAAATGCAAATATAATAATAAGATGAAAGAATTTTTAGATTATGACATTAAATATCCAGATTTAATAATATCAATATTAGAATATTTCTGGTTAGATACTAACCTCAATGAAAAGAACGTAATTGGTTTTTGCACCAATAACAAATATTGTACTTCTTCCGACGCATTACAACCGCAGGTAATCATTAAAATATGCGATTTGCTGGTGCAAAATAATATTATGTCCGTAATTAGAAGAGGTGGCACTTTAGAGGGTGATACTTGTTATTCTTTTTGGAGGGAAAAAAAGATCTGGGAAGATAACAAAATGAATTACAACCATTGTTATTGCGCTTTGGTATATGGATTTGAATACATATATAAATATTATAGAGATAAAGTTATCCCTATTATTGCATGCAAAGACGGAGAAAAATCAATGGGTACGACATTTAAATTTTTAAATGGACTTGTTACCGCTCGCCATTGCATTACAGATCATGATTCATACGCCATTCAAGGTTATGATGCAGGGTTATTGAATTCATCAAAAATATATGTAAGTAAAAATCCTAACATTGATGTAGCTTATATCGATCTTGGAGAACCTGCCCACCTATTTAGTGATGAGGCCCATGTGCTTGATGAAGTATTAGTAATGGGATATCCCAAAATACCAACCTTTTTGGATTTCTTAACCGCTGAAAAAGCAACAATTTCAACAATGGCAACATTACGCATGGCTCCCACACGAGGAGACGTTGCAGCCATTGCCGAAAATATGTATACCCACGAACAAACTCGTCTTATGCTGATCACTGCCAAAATCAAAGGCGGAAACAGCGGAGGGCCTATTATAAATAAAAAAGGCAGTGTTGTTGGCGTAGCTTTTGGACAACCTATATCTGAAGGTCATGGATATGATGACTTGGGATATGGGATGGGATTACCAATTCAAATTTTGCCCCCAATTCTTAAAGAGAATGAAATCATACACGCCAATTTTATAAATTGGTCAGAATTAGAGAACTAAATATACCTTTCATGGAACACCTGAAGATGCAAACGGCAGATATGGCCGATAGAAATATAGAACAAATCGGGGCGTTGTTCCCCGAGTGTCTGACCGAACGAATCAACAGCAACGGTCGCGTCGAACAGGCCATCGATTTCGACAAACTCCGCCAACTCCTGGCTCACGACGTGGTCGAAGGCCCCGAACAGCGTTACCAGTTTACCTGGCCCGACAAGCGTGCGGCCAACCGGCTGGCCAATACACCCACGACGATGACCCTGCGCCCTTGCCGCGAGGAGAGTGTGGATTTTGACCACACGCAGAATCTCTATATCGAGGGAGACAATCTCGATGTACTGAAAGCGTTGCGCGAGACCTATTTAGGTAAGGTGAAGATGATCTATATCGACCCGCCCTACAACACCGGCAATGATTTTGTCTATAACGACGATTTTGCACAAAGCCGTGACGAGTTTGAAGAGACCAGCGGACTGTTCGATGAAGAGGGCAACCAAACCATCGACCCGATGCAGCGCAATACCGAGAGCAACGGCCGTTTCCATACCGATTGGCTCAATATGATCTATCCCCGCTTGAAAGTGGCCCGTGACCTGTTGTCGGACGACGGGGTGATCTTTATCTCAATCGACGAAAATGAAATAGAGAATCTCAAAAAAGTCGGAAATGAAATATTTGGGGAGCATAATTTCGTCGGGTCTGTCATCTGGGAAAGAGCTTTTGCACCAAAAAATGATGCCAAGTATTTTTCTGATAGCCACGATTACATTGTTGTATATGCAAAAATTTTAAGCAACTTTCACATTGGCAAATTAGCACGTACTGAAGAAGCAAATGCCAGATATAAAAATCCAGATAACGACCCAAGAGGCCCATGGTCGCCTGACAATATGACGGTTAAAACATATTCTGCAGCATATGACTACGAAATTACAACTCCAAATGGATCAAAGATGACTCCTCCAAATGGAAGATGCTGGTTCACCAATAAAGAAAAAATGATGAAGCTTATTGCTGATGGAAGAGTTTGGTTTGGAGAGGACGGAGGTAATATGCCGAGATTAAAAAGATATTTGGCAGATGTACAACAAGGTATGACACCAACTACAATCTGGAAATATACCGAAGTTGGGCATAATCAAGAAGGACGGCAAGAAGTGAAAATATTATTTGATAACAATGGTTATTTTGATGGTCCTAAACCCGTACGTCTGCTATCTCGTATATTACAAATAGCCAATACTCAAAAAGACTCTATTATTCTTGATTTCTTTTCCGGGTCGGCCACAACGGCCCATGCCGTGATGCAACTCAATGCCGAAGATGGAGGCAATCGCAAGTTTATTATGGTGCAGTTGCCCGAAAAGACTGACGAAAAGAGCGAAGCCTACAAAGCCGGATACAAAAACATTTGCGAGATAGGCAAGGAACGCATACGCCGTGCCGGAAGGAAGATAAAAGATGAAAACAAAGACAAGGAGGGCATAGAAAAACTCGACACCGGATTCCGCGTGTTGAAACTTGACACGTCAAACATGGAAGATGTGTATTACACACCGCAGGAGTTTACGATGCAATCGTTATTCACTGAGAACGTGAAAGCCGACCGCACGGGTGAAGACTTGTTGTTCCAGGTGATGCTCGACCTCGGCATAGAACTCTCGGCCAAGATCGAGACCCGACAGATAGCGGGCAAGACCGTCCATATAGTAGATGACAACTATCTGGTGGCTTGCTTCGACCGCGATGTGACCGAAGCCGCCATAAAGGAAATAGCCGAACTGCACCCGGTGTATTTCGTCATGCGCGATGCCTCGGCCGCCAACGACAATGTGATTGACAACTTTGAGCAGATATTCCGCCACTATTCGCCCGATACCAATTGTAAAATATTGTAATATGAGCACAACATACAGCATACCGCAATTACCGTTAGGGTTTGACTTTGAAACTAAGGCTGTCTTGCGACAACTGAATAGATCAAACAAACGGTTGGCAGAACTTAAGGGCGTAGCTCTCACAATACCGAATGAGAATATTCTTCTCAGTTCTCTGGTGCTCCAGGAGGCTCTTGACAGTTCTGCCGTTGAGAATATAGTCACCACTTCTGATGACCTGTATAAGGCAGATCTTCATTTCAGAGATGGAATCGTTAATGCAGCGACTAAAGAAGTTCTGAATTACCGGCAAGCCATGCAGAAAGGATTTAATATGGTGAGACACAAGCATGTATTGTCTCTCAATGACATTAAGGAGATCCAACATGTTTTGGAGAATAATAATGCAGGTTTCCGAACTCTTCCTGGAACCACGCTGAAATCTTCTAAAGGAGAGACAGTATACACACCGCCACAGAGTGGTCAGGATGTTCTGCGATATATGACTAATTTAGAAGAATATATCAACATATCCGAGCTTCATGATATAGACCCCTTAATCAAACTTGCCATCATTCACCATCAGTTTGAAAGCATTCATCCATTTTATGACGGAAATGGCCGTACAGGACGTATTATCGCTATTCTGTATCTGGTAATCAATGATTTATTAGATCTTCCTATTCTGTATTTGAGTCGGTACATTACTCATAATAAAGGAGATTATTACCGTTTAATACAAGCAATTCGAGACAAGGCCCCGGATAATTTCGATCAATGGGAAGAATGGATATTATTTATATTGAAAGGCATAGAAGAGACATCCATTGATACGATGAGATTGGTAAAAAACATATCAAAACTAATGGCTGCATATAAAGCTAAACTTAGGCCACTCTTTGGTCAGCAATATAAACACGAGTTGATTAATAACCTGTTCTTTCATCCGTACACAAAGATTGAGTTTATGGAGAAGGATATGATGGTCCAAAGAAAAACCGCGGCAAAATATCTCGATAAAATTGTTCAGACAGGATTACTGGAAAAAGTGAAATTGGGAAGAAGTAATTATTATATCAACAAAGAATTGATGGCATTATTTATATCACAACCTATTCACAAGATGGATACTACGACAGAGGCGATTGAATCTGTCAATGTGTAGTGTGATTAAATATGTACCCGGAATCTTGTTTTTGGGTACATATTGACCAGAATAAGTCCATGAAATCCTCTTTTTGGGTACATATCATTGTTAATGGAGATTATTTCCCGGCTTTCGGGTACATATAGACATAAATATAAATGAAATTCAAATTTAAAATACAGCAATATCAGACCGATGCCGTAGAAAATACGGTAGCTGTTTTTCGAGGTCAGCCGTCACATGCTCTGTCGGCCTATCGCAGGGATTTGGGAAGTTACAAAGAAAAGCGGATTACCTACAAGGAGGAAGAAATCGGCTACGGTAACCACCGCTTGGAGCTGGACAGGCAGACGATGCTCCGGAATATCCGTTCGGTGCAGAATTTATACGATATAGCTCCTTCGGAGACACTGGCCAAAGGAGTGGCACCCGTGAATCTGGATATAGAGATGGAGACCGGTACGGGCAAGACATACGTATATATCAAGACGATGTTTGAGCTGAACAAGCAGTATGGGTGGAGCAAGTTTATTGTCGTGGTGCCCAGTATAGCCATTCGAGAGGGCGTGGCCAAGAGCTTTACCATGCTGGAAGAGCACTTCATGGAACTTTACGGCAAGAAAGCCCGGTGGTTTGTTTACGACAGCAGCAACCTGCAGCAGTTGGACAGCTTTTCGTCAGATTCGGGATTGTGCGTGATGATTATCAACACGCAGGCTTTTGCCGCTTCCTTGAAAGAGGGAGGCAAAAGCAAAGAAAGCCGTATTATATACTCCAAGCGCGATGAGTTTGGCAGCCGCCGTCCGATTGATGTTATTGCGGCCAACAATCCTGTTGTCATTATGGACGAGCCGCAAAAGATGGAAGGCGATGCCACCCAGGCCGGTATCAGGCGGTTCAATCCGCTGTTTGTGCTGAACTATTCGGCTACACACAAGACCAGACACGACACGGTGTATGCGCTCGATGCGTTGGATGCCTACCGCCAGCAACTGGTAAAACGCATTCATGTAAAGGGCTTTGAGGTGAAAAATTTAAGAGGTACCAGCGGTTATATGTATCTTGACAGTATCGAACTCTCGCCCAAACGGCCGCCTATGGCTCGCATTGAATTTGAAACCAAAACGGCATCGGGCACCATAGTGCGAAAAACAAAAACATTCGGCACCGGCGACAGCCTGCGTGTAGCATCGGGATTGGCCGAATATGAAGGTTTTACCTTGTCTGAAATCAACGCCAAAGGTTATGTCACCTTCCTGAATGGCGTTACGTTGCGGCGAGGCGAGGTAATCGGAGACACAAGCGAGTTGAGGATGCAGCGCGTACAGATAAGGGAAACCATCAAGTCGCACTTTGAGAAGGAACGCCAGTTGTTCAAGCGGGGTATCAAGTGCCTGTCGCTGTTCTTCATCGACGAGGTAGCTAAATATAAGAGCTATGATGACGACGGGAACGAAGTGAAGGGCAAATTCCAGGAAATATTTGAAGAAGAGTATGCACGTTTAGTAAGCGAAGAGTTCCAGATATGGGACGAGGATTATAATGAATACCTGCGTCGGTTTACACCTCAAGAGGTGCATCGAGGCTATTTCTCGATAGACAAGAAAACGAACCGGGTAATAGATGGAAAGGTTGAGAAGAAGACCGGCCTGTCGGATGATATATCCGCCTACGACCTGATATTGAAGAACAAGGAACGACTGTTGAACTTTGACGAACCTACCCGCTTTATCTTCTCACACTCGGCACTGCGTGAAGGATGGGATAATCCGAATGTATTTCAAATCTGTACGCTCCGGCACTCCAATTCGACCACGGCCAAACGGCAGGAAGTGGGGCGCGGCCTGCGCCTTTGTGTGGATAAAAACGGAGTCCGTATGGACAAAGAGCTGTTGGGTGAAGATGTGCATGAGGTAAACAAACTGACGGTCATAGCCAATGAAAGTTATGCCGATTTTACCAGTGCATTGCAGAAAGAGACCCGCGAGGTGCTGCGCGAACGTGCCGCCAAAGCGACCGTGGCCTATTTTACAGGCAAGCAGATAAAGATAGGCGAAGAGATTCATACCATAGACGAATCGGAGGCCAGCCGCATTATCATTTATTTGGAAGACAATGGCTATATTGATGCAGACAAGCATATCACGCCTGAATATCGTGAGGCTATAACCAACGGCAACGTGGCTCCGTTGCCTCCGAAGTTGCAACCGATAGCCGAGGGAGTTACCCGACTGATCAATTCTATCTTTGACCCGAAAGCTCTCGATGATATGGTGGTGGAAGAGAAAACCACTATCCCCGAAAACAAGCTGAATGAGAATTTTGGCAAAGAAGAATTCCAGGCCTTATGGAAGGAAATCAATCATCAATATGTTTATACGGTAAGCTATGACAGCAACGAACTGATTGAGAAAGCCGTTCTGCATATCAATGCAGAGCTGGATGTAAAACAGCTCCGTTATGTCATGGTGGAAGGGATGCAGGATGAAAAACAGGTTACGGAATTCGGCGATACCCGATCACAATCGCATCTGTTGACTGATGTATGTACCTCGACGGTCCGTTACGATCTGGTGGGTGATATTGCCAAGGGAGCAAACCTCACGCGTCGCACAGTCGTGAAAATACTGCAAGGCATCAAAGAAAGCAAGTTGTATTTGTTCAAGAATAATCCCGAGGAATTTATCCGGAAAGTTATCAGTATCATCAAGGAGCAGAAGTCCACAATGATTGTAGAATCAATCCACTACAACATGACCGAGGGGAAATATGACAGCAATATTTTCACGGTAAAGAGCAAAATGGATTTTGACAAGGCCTATGAAGCGGAGAAGCACATAACAGACTATGTATTCAGCGACAGCAAGGGCGAGCGGCAATTTGCGCATGACCTTGACAAAGCCCAGGAGGTTGTGGTATATGCCAAGTTACCGCGAACCTTCCAGATACCGACTCCGGTTGGAAATTATGCCCCGGACTGGGCTATTGCCATGGAGAAAAATGGTATAAAGCATATTTTCTTTATTGCTGAAACCAAGGGTTCAATGTCGTCAATGGATCTGACTAAGATAGAATTGGCTAAAATAGAATGTGCAGAAAAGTTATATAACTCTATTTCTGCGGCCAAAGTAAAGTATCATAAGGTAACTAAATACAGTGACCTTATAGATGCAATGAATTCTATTGTGTAGATTCATTGCTAATATGTTTTTATTGCTGTCCGATAAAATTTTCAAGTTTGTTTATAATATCTTGAGAATCGAATTATATGCTGTCAAATCATACAGATGGTTTGTTGTTGTGGTTTTGTATCGATAATCGATAAATTATAATAATTTGTCAAAATATGAATTTCAATTACACACTTTTTGAAACACTACCATATAAAGGAATAAAATCTGCTGATAAAATTCCATGAAAAATTTGTCGTACAGTAGATTTTACACATTTTTGAGGACAGTATCGCAATGAAATAATTGTCATCCGCCGAAGTCATCGAATGCAATCATTTCTTTAGGGACACCGAGGTTGTCGAGCATGTTGAGCACTGCAGCATTCATCATGGGCGGTCCGCAGAGATAATATTCTATTTCTTCAGGTTCTTTATGGTTTTTAAGATAATTTTCGTACAGCACCTCATGGATGTTGCCGACATCTCCTTTCCAGTTGTCTTCCGGCAATGGGGCGGACAATGCCACATGGAAACTGAAATTGGGATTTTCTGCTTCTATCTCTTTGAAGTCGTCGATATAAAACAACTCTTTGAGAGAACGGCCTCCATACCAGAATGAAGCCTTGCGTTTGCTGTGTTTTGTCTTGTAAAGGTCGAGGATGTGGGAACGCATGGGAGCCATACCGGCGCCACCGCCTATGAAAATCATTTCTCTGTCGGTATTCTTGATGTGGAACTCTCCGTAAGGACCGCTGATGGTGATTTTGTCGCCTTTCTTGCGGGAGAAGATATAGGAAGAACATACGCCGGGATTGACGTTCATGAATCTTCCTGTTTTCTTGTCGAATGGTGGTGTGGCAATACGTACGTTGAGCATTATCACATTGTTTTCTGAAGGGCGGTTTGCCATGGAGTAGGCTCTGAACTGAGGCATGGGATTGTGCATCTTCAACTCCCACATCTTGTATTTGTCCCACTCGGGACGATATTCCGCCTCGACATCCATGTCTTTGAAGTCAACGTCAATTACAGGAACATCAACTTGAATATAACTTCCGGACAGGAAATCGAGATGTTCTCCTTCAGGAAGTTTTACAATAAATTCTTTGATGAAAGTTGCCACGTTACGGTTGCTTATCACTTCGCATTCCCATTTTTTTATTCCGAAGATCTGAGGGTTTATGGCAATATTCATGTCTTCTCTTACTTTGACCTGACAACCGAGTCTCCAGTTTTCTTTTTGTTCTTTTCTGCTGAAGAAGCCTGTCTCTGTAGGCAGTATGGCACCACCACCGCTTATTACCCTGCACCGGCACATGCCGCAAGTGCCACCACCACCACATGCCGATGGTAGAAAAATCTGTTGATTTGCCAATGTCGTGAGCAACGAGTCGCCGGGTTCCACTTCGATGATTCTTTCGTTATTGATTGTGATTTTCACCTTGCCCTGCGGTGTCAATCTCTTTTTCAATATTACGAGTACTCCCACGGGCACAAGTACTACAATGAGAAATACTATTATACTTGTTATTATGATGGAAACTATTGTTGTCATTGTTGTTTTGTTTTGATTTACAATTTAATGCCAAGGAAAGCCATAAATGCTATTCCCATCAGGCCAGTTATGATGAAACTGATGCCTGTACCTTCCAATGGTTTGGGAATCTTGGAATAACGTATTTTTTCTCTTATTGCCGCTATGCCGGTTATGGCGATGAGCCAACCGATGCCGGATCCGAAGCCATATACAATGGATTGAAATACAGTACCGAAATCTTTTTCCTGCATGAACAGAGAACATCCTAAAATTGCGCAGTTTACTGCTATGAGTGGAAGAAAGATTCCTAATGATGCATATAAGGCGGGACTGTATTTTTCTATCACCATTTCGACGACTTGTACCATGGCGGCTATGATGGCGATGAAAAGTATCAGACTTAAAAATTCAAGGTCCATATTGGCAAATACGGGACTTATCCATGCCAAGGCACCTGCCGACAATACATATTTGTCTAAAAGATAATTTATTGGTACTGTAATTGTTAATACGAAAACTACTGCCAAGCCGAGTCCTATGGCAGTTTTAACGTTTTTTGATACAGCCAAATATGAACACATGCCGAGAAAATAGGCGAAAATCATATTGTCGATAAAAACCGACTGTATAAATATGTTGAAAGTTCCCATAATTCCTGCCTTTATTTTACAGAAGTTTTTTTAACCCAAATTATTATCCCTACGATGATAAGAGCCATTGGTGGCAATATCATCAGTCCGTTATTCATGTATCCGATGTCGTATAGTTTTTGAGGTATGATTTGATAACCCCATAATGTGCCGGAACCGAGCAACTCTCTGAAGAAAGCTACTATTATGAGAATCAAGCCATATCCTAAACCGTTGCCAATGCCGTCCAAGAAAGACTCCCATGGACCGTTAGCCATGGCAAATGCCTCGAGACGTCCCATGACTATACAGTTGGTGATGATAAGACCGACAAATACCGACAGTTGTTTGCTGACATCATAGACGAAAGCTTTAAGTACCTGATCCACCAATATTACTAAAGATGCTACTATTACGAGTTGTACTATGATACGAATCTTGGGCGGTATCCCTTTCCGCAGCAATGATATTATCAGATTTGACAGGGCGGTGACTACTGTTACGGAAACAGCCATGACAAAAGCCGGTTTTAGTTTTGCCGTCACGGCAAGAGCGGAGCATATTCCCAAAATCAACACCGTGACAGGATTGGCTTCGCTGATGGGACGCAATAGTATTTGTATGTTCTTATTGTTTGTCATTTTGTTTCTCGATATAAGGTAAATATAACTCTAATGTGTTCCTTATCATATCATTTACTCCGTTAGACGTTATCGTTCCGCCGGATATGGCATCGACGGCATATTTTTGTTCTTCTGTATCAAGTGCGGAGATTCCGCCTTTGACGACAGCAATAGACTTGAAAACACCGTTTTTGAATAATCTCTTGTCTTTGAATTGATTTGAGAATTTTTCCGTCGTTATTTCGGCTCCCAAACCCGGTGTCTCGGATTTGTGGTCGAAGACAGTGCCTATCACAGTGTCGAAATCTTCCGACAGTGCCATATATCCCCATATAGGACCCCAAAGCCCGGTGCCTTGCAATGGTATTACATTGATAATTTTATTGTCATATTGCAACACATATACAGGAAGGGAATAATCTTTATTGTCAGCCATTTTTGACAATTCATTTTTAAGATTAATGTTGAAAGCTTTGCATTTTGTTTTAACGGCATCGCTACATTCATCAATAATAGTCCCATCATTGTTAATAATAAGCATCTTGGTACAATATTTGTCGAATAATGAATATACATCTTCATTATTTGTCACTGTAATACCGGCAGCTTTCATGATATTCACCATCTTTTCATTGTCTTCGTTTTTTTTCTGCAAAGGATATAACAAAGTTGCCGTTGCAGAAAGTATTATCGCTACAATTATCACAAGTGTTATGGTATATCTGAAAATATATCCGTTCGTCATGGGGACCTCCTTTCCGTTTTGGCAAGACGGCGTTTGCGTTTTCTGATGTTATTGTTTACGACTACATAATCTATAAAAGGAGCGAAAAAGTTCATGAGAAGGATGGAAAGCATCATTCCTTCAGGATAAGCCTGATTGATAACTCTTATCATGATGGCGATGGCGCCAACGAGGAAGCCGTAGATTATTTTTCCCGTATTGGTCTGAGCAGCCGTCACCGGGTCTGTTGCCATGAAGAAAGCTCCAAAAAGGAAACCACCTATGAGGAAATGTTGCCAGAAGGTCACCTCCATGGCAGGAGTGCTGCCTATTAGGTTGAATGTCAATGACATTATTATGGCTCCGGCAAAAACTGACAATAAAATCCTCAAACTTATCACTTGTGTCAATATCAGGAACATGCCGCCTGTCAAGATGGCGAGTTTGGAGGTTTCTCCGACGCTTCCCGGCATGAAGCCGAAAAACATGTCTGATATGTTTAATGATTCTATCACGTTGTTTCCGTTAAGCAGTTCTCCTAATGGCGTGGCTCCACTATAAGCATCGGGTTTGTCAGCAATCCAGATATCATCTCCGGACATCTTGGACGGATAGGAGAAGAAAAGAAAAGCACGGGCGAGAAGGGCAGGATTGACGATATTCATTCCGGTGCCCCCGAATACTTCTTTACCTATTATGACAGCGAAGGCTACAGCAATGGCAAGCATCCACAACGGTATATCCGGCGGCATTATCAACGGTATCAGAAACCCTGTCACAAAATAGCCTTCGTTGACCTGTTCATGACGCACCTCTGCAAAAATAAATTCTATTGCAAGACCGACAATGTAACTCACGAGATACATGGGAATGACCTTCATGAGTCCATAACCGACTGTATGCCAAAATGTTACATTTTCTCCTAATGATAAGAAATGCTGATATCCTACGTTGAAAACACCAATGAAGAAACAAGGCATCAGAGCTATCATCACAAAAATCATGTTACGTTTCATATCCACGGCATCACGAATATGAGAGCCGTTTTCTGTGACAGTGTCAGGAACATAAAGAAATGTCTCGAAGGCATCGAATGTTGAGTGCAGTTTCTCAAACTTGCCACCTTTCTCAAAAGCCGGTTTTATCTTGTCTAAAAAAGTTCTTAATCCCATAACATTAATTCATTTCTTTATGTATTAAATCTATACCTTCTCTTATGATTTTCTGTATAGGTGTTTTTGAGGGATCTATAACCTCGCATAATGCAAAATCTTCTTCATCGACTTCGTAGATGCCAAGATTCTCCATAAGATCTATATCTTTGATGATGCACGCCTTGATGAGTTGCAGGGGAAAAATGTCGAAAGGAAAGATTTTCTCGAACTCTCCTGTCATGATATAAGGACGAACTCCGCCATGCATATTGGTATCCAACACATATTTGCGTTTTGGAAAGAGATATGACAGGAAGGTATGGGAAAAACTGAATTTTTTGAGGTTCGGTGCCAACCATCCGAACAACTCATGATGTCGTCCTTCCGGTATTACTGTCACGGTATTGTCGTAAAAAGAGATAAAACCATCTTTATCTATCTTTTTCCCGGTCAATACATTGCCGCTTATATATCGGTTTTCTTTGTCACCGGTGTTGTTATTTACAAGATCCGAGATACATGTTCCAATAATAGATTGGTAATAATGAGGATGTAACACTTCGGAACCTGTCAGAGCGAATACTCTTTCGCCGTTGTAATATCCGGTTTCAAAAAGTTCTCCTATTGTAAGTATATCTTGAGGATAACAATACCAAATTATCTCACCTTTGTTGATAGGATCGAGTCTGTTGATTTGAGTACTCACGTTGCCGGCAGGATGCGGACCGGTAAAATAATTGATATTCACTCCTTTAATATTTGTGAAAATGTCAGAATTGTCACCGTATCTTACGTTGAGGTGTACTTTGCCGTCGGTAAGGCGGGTCAGCACATCTATTCCTTTTTGGAAGATGTTTTGTTTGTTTTTAATTATTAAGGTGTTATCCGGAGCAAGAGGGGCTGTGTCAAAAGTAGAAACTACAATACATTTTGGTTTTTCCAAAGGGTTGGCAATGATAGAGTAGGGACGTTGCCGTATCATTGCCCAGATACCGCTTTGAACAAGTTTTGATGTTATTTCTTCGCGTGACATCCTCAAAGGGTCGCCTTTGCCGAAGTCTATCTTGTCATCTCGGCCGTCTGTTTCTATGATAATCTCTTTAAGCAGCCTTTTCTCGCCGCGTATTATGGCTTTTATTGTACCGCTTGTGGGAGACGTGAAAAACAGATCTTCCCTGTATTTGTCGTGAAACAAAATACTCCCGGCTTTGACCTTGTCACCTTCTTCTACATGCAACTTGGGATATATGCCTATAAAGTCTGTAGGTTTTATGGCACAGTACTGTGGCTCGTGATGCTCTACTACATGTTCGGCTTCTCCGACAAGATTAATGTTTAAACCTTTTTTTATTTTGATTATCTTATCCATTTGACTTGAAATAACAAATCAACAACCAAAATACAATTTAGTTTTGTATCACGACATGTTCTGTCCAATTATGACTGCCGGAAATTATTTTAATGATGTAAACACCGGGAGCAAGACTACTTACATCAAGAGAAATACTGCCGTTAGTCGGATTGATATTTCTGTTCAACACTTTGTTACCTAATATGTTAAATATTTCTAACGATGATTTGTTTTCGTTGTTTGCAGGTAAAACTATTGTCAGTATTTCTTTTGCTGGATTGGGATAAATACGCAGTTCAGACATATCATCGTTCTCATCGACGGAGAAATGCGACATGTTTATTGTTTTGGAAACAGTATTGCTTTGACAGCCGTTGTCGATATAAACGGAAAGCGTGGCATTTGGTTCTTTGAAATTGTTGTTCCAATACAATGTGGCTTTGTTGCCATTTGTGACAATCTCGGCAGCGTTTTGTGGTTCTATGTTCCAATGATATTTTACATTGTCAAGATCGACAATATGATATGAAGTAGTATCGGCATTATCAATGTCTATGTAGGAGATACCATGTATTGTATCTTCAAGTTCGATATAGTTGTTAATGTAAAGATTTATGGAACTTTGATAAGACATATCGTAATTGTCCATGGCAGTGAGGTTCAGAATCGTCGTACCGTTTGATATGTCTTCCGGACCTGGTGTATATGATGTTACAAGGTCCTGCGGATTTTCAAAATACCCATCTCCATCAGAACTCCATAGTATTGATTTGTAATTAAATCCGTATGCAGTATTTGTTGTAGCCGGTTGATCTTCGCAGGTGAATATGTCATCGTCGGCACCAATGATGCAGATAGGAGAGGGCGCCCATCTTATCAAATCTATACGGGCATCGCCATGGTCAGCTCCGCTTTCGCGTGAGAAAACCCACTGTAACAAATACTGCCCCGCCTCAATCGGTTGTTCAAAATATGTCCAGCCTTCTCCTTCTAAGACAAATGTCTCTGTGTTGATTTTGAAAATGAATTTGTCATCTTTATTATCAGAAGGTTTGAAATAAAATGATATTTTGTCGTTTTTATCTGTTGTTATTCCCATAATCAACGTGGATTTAGGTATGCTGTTTGCAGATGTTGACTTGTAACAATAATTTCCTTCATAAGGGTCGGTGTCATCGAGAACCCATGGAGCTGCACCGCTGTTACTCCATTGTGCTATTGAGTTGAGTGTCTCATTTTCAAAATTTTCTGTCGTATTGCCTAATGAGACTGTGTTTTCATGTATTGACTGGTATTTTCCGGATGTGATAGTCAGTCTGTCTGTCAGTATGGCTCCCATAGGGCTGTTATCGTTGACATTGACAGTGAATGTTACAGTTGTACTGTCGTTGCTGTTAATTCCCTCAATAGTAATGATATCTTCATTGACAGAAATGAAAGGAGCAAATATTTTATAATAAATATTGACATGATTGCTTTTATTATGTCCTTGATTTTTAATGGTAAATGTTAAATTTGATATTGAGGCTGCCTGTAATCTGTCTGTTGCATTGCCATTTTCGTCTGTGATGGTATAATTTGTCATCATCAAAGAAGGAGCAAAAACAGGCAATTTGAAATCGTCTGTAAATGAATAATCATTGTTGTATAATGATAACGTGAATGGGATGTATGTCATGTCAGGCACATCATCAGATACTCTTATTTCAAAAGCAGAACTTAGAGATGTTATATCATCTATGGAAATACTATTGAACACAGCTGTATTATTAAGTATCTCGACGTAAGGTGAGGTTGTTGATAATACGGCTGTCACGTCGTTTATTGTTTCTGTCCCTACATTATGCAGGGCGACATTGAGACTTGCCGTCTCATTGTAATCCAAGTTATTGCTGTTATTGTTGTTTACCGTGCAGTTGTCGAAGATGAGATATGGGCCTTCGTTGGGAATGACGGATATTTTCCCGGTGTATCTGTAATAGTTTTGTTTTGTTACAGTTAGAATGACTTCCGTTCCTACAGATTGCGGCGTTACTGTCATTTCCATTGGCAGGCCTGTGGCGTAGGCAAGACCTATTATCTCGTCGCCTACTGATAGACAAATTGTTGCATCTTTATCGGCAGTGATTTGGTAGGTTGTGGCACCGTCTTTTAAAACGGGCAACATATCAACTGTAAGGTGTTGAGGCATCTCTGTATAGAGGTTCATATATGCGTCGCCATGATGATGGAACAAATAGTATGTTATTTCTTTGCCTTGCCAGGAACTGACCCATGACGATTGTTTCAGAAAATATTTTCCTGAGACATTGGCGTAAGATGGCAAGACGAAAGATTTTGGGTGCTGAGTGCCGAAGTCAGGCATGAATTCCGGCCACATGTTATCGTATGCACCCCATACATATACATCGTTTACGAAAGAATATGACACTTCTGTTGCGGCAATAAGTCCGAGAGCACCGTATTGGTGGCGGTGAAAAGCTTCAGCGAAGCAGCCATCTTGACCTCCATAATTGAATTTTCCTGTCAGACAATTGTTGGACATGACAAAGGTGAGATCTTCGTTGGTAAGTTTTTTTATAGATCCTATGCTATATGACGGCTCTCCCCACAATTCTTCAGCTCCATGGTCACGATGTTGCAGTATAAATGCACCGTTGTTGATCGCCTCGTTTACATCTGCGGCTTTGGCATCCCATTCAGTAAGATGCGACATGGTTTGAGGGATGTAGTTTAAGTTATTGGGACCGAAATAATTGACAATAGAAGGAGTGTTCTCATTTGTTGACCATCTGCTGCCCGGAGTACCTTCGTATATTGCATTGAGACGAACCGGGTGTTTGCCGAGACCGTATTCCCAAAAACCATTTACTACCTCTGAACACAACTGAAACCAACGTTCCAACTGATAACCCATGGCGGTGATGGGTTTGTCATAGAAATTGCTGTTTGTCGGAGGATTACGTTCATATCGCAAATCTTTGTTTATGATATGATAAAGTTCATCGTAATCACGTCCGGTAATTCTGGCGGTGATGATGTTGGGGAGATCGCTGTTGTCGGTTATTCCGTAAGGATTGTCTGATATATAAGGGTTGTAGGAATCTCCACCGGGGTGGTTGTACATATTATGCGACACTATGCCTTTTGTACCATCGGTGTTATGATCTCCGAGGAAAAGAACTGCTGATGGGGGGACATCCCATGTGTTGTAAGCATTATTGATGTATGAGCGTATTGTATTGTAGTCGTTGCCTCCACATTCACTCACCGTGACAACTTTGGTGAGAATGCCTTGTTGGCTGCGGAACAGTTTTATCGAGTCGGCAAGTTGTATAAATTCTTCATTGTCAGGTGTGATAATCAAATACTCGCATCCGGTGTCGCCTCTTTCCACTGATTCTCTGATAAAACTTTTGTAGTCGAATGGTTCTATGACATCATTGTTTATCACCATGTCGCTGATGATTTGGTTCCAAGTGTCACTACGATAACGAGGATCTCCGAAGGTGCCTTTCCCACCTTCGAATTCGATGTTCAACTCAATGTCGTAAGCCACTATGAGTTGTTTTGTCACAGGATTGTATTGAAAGGGATTGACACTGATAATGGCAACGTCAACATCTCTGATTTGTGTTATTTCAGATATTGCTATTTGGTTCTCAGGATAGAAAGCGTTTTTATTGTAAACCGATTCGTCTTTTTTCCTTATTATGGGATTGTTGTCGTTTTCCAATACGGGTTCAGGAGCCGGTAAAATATCGACATTGTCAATGTTTTTGGTTTTCATGTTTTTAATGGAAACCTTGATGGAAGCGTCTTTGGGAATTGCCACGTATCTGCTTGATGAAGGAAGATTTGGTTTTCCGGGATCACCGGGAAGGAATATGCCATGTAATGATATAATATCGCCGGAGGCATCATTATATGTAGTATTTTCTATGGACAAATTGTTAATACTGTAACGCAGAGTCAATCCTGAACGGGTGCTGTTACAGATAGAAAAACCGTCGATGCCGGTGTTGAACTGATAATCGTAAGATTGGGCGTTGAGATTGAATGACAATGTAATTGTCAACGCGAAAAGTAAAATGTACTTAATGTTGAAAGGATATGTTTTCATTTTATTTGGAAATTGCATTTATAATGTTATGATAAGCATTTTCTGTACATACGAACCATATTTTGTCATTGTTTTCAAACATGGTATCTGCTTTAGGATTAAGAATAAATTCACCATTGTGTTCTATTGCTATAACCATGGCATTATATTTTTCTTTAAATCCAGATTCTTTAAGATGTTTGTGACATAATGTATGATTAATTGATACTACAACGTTGTGTAATTCCATTTCCTTATTCTGTCGTTCATTAATAAGTTGTTTTTTTTCTACTTCAATAAAAGGTCTCAATTTGTTGATATTGTCATCACTCCCGATCATACTGATTTTGTCGTATGGATAGAATACCATTTTATTGTCTGGCAGGTCATAAAATTTATCACCACGTTGAATACTAATTATATTAACATTGTACTTACTGCGAAACATTGTGTCTTTCAGTTGTTTACCGACGAGTTGACTGTTTGGACTCACCAACATTTTTTCAAAATGGAAATTCTCCTGCAATATTTCAGGAATAATAAATGATTCTTGACTTTGTCGGTTATTTAAATTTTCAATAAAATGTTTCTCTATTTTGTCATAAAACATCATGATGTGAGACGATATGGCAAGTAGTGCTGAATAAGCTAAAGATATGCCGAGTGTTATGATAAAACTAGCGTCATTATATCTGTCAATAATAAAATATACAACACATAATGACAATAAATAGCGTAAACTTGTTACTGTAAGTACTATGATTTTATTCAGATTACTATTGACACTGTTTAAATTTTCCTGAACAGAGAATTTGGATTTAAATGCCATAGCCCAAATAAAGGGAGATAACAAAATAAGTGTTACCGAGGTATTGATTATACCGGACCATGGTGCGACTGTATATTTGTTTATAAAAGGTGTAATGAAAATAAAAACAAGGAATATTATTGCAATGATGATGACAGAATATATTACAAGTCGTTTCATTTGACGTGTCAAAAACATCCATAATGCTTGATTATTATCGTTAACGGTTTTGGTATTGTTATTGGATGAGATGTTATTAATCGGTTTTATCAATGGTTCAAGTTTATTATAAACGGGTGTTGCCAAACGCATTATATATGGAGTGAAAAATGTGGTGATGACGGAAACAGATACTATTACCGGGTATAAAAATGGTTCTATTACTTTGAAACTCAATCCCAAGGATGCTATGATAAAAGAAAACTCTCCGATTTGGCAGAAACAAAAACCTGATTGTATTGATGTCTTGAGGTTGTGACTTGTAATGAAAACTCCTAAAGTTGCGCTAAAAGTTTTCATTATCATTACTGTCAAGGCAATTATCAAAATCGGGAATGCATATTCTATTATCACTGAAGGATTTATCATCATGCCAACAGATACAAAAAAAACTGCACCGAAAAGATTTTTGATTGGAGCAATGAGTCTTTGTATTGTCTCAGCCTCTATTGTCTCAGCTAATATGGAGCCCATGACGAATGCTCCCAAAGCCGGAGAGAACCCGGCATAATTGGCGAACACTACCATGATAAAACATAATCCAAGTGAGAAAATCACCAATGTTTCTTCCGTCATGAGTTTCCTTACGAGTTTCAATATCGTAGGAATCAGATAAATGCCGAAAACAAACCATGTCACAAGAAAGAATGCCAATTTCAACATGTTGAATAACAGTTCCTTTCCGTCGAATTGTTTGCTAACGGACAAGGTGGACAATATAACCATGAGCAAGACAGCCAAAAGGTCTTCAACTACAAGTACGCCTATTACATTATTGGTATATTTTTCTTGTTTCAGCTTCAAATCTTCAAAAGCTTTGATAATGATAGTTGTCGATGAGATGGAGAGCATGCATCCGAGGAAGATACAGTTCATTTTTGACCATCCGAGGAGATGACCTATGCAGAATCCTGATATCGACATTATTATCAGTTCTATAATCACTGTGATAACTCCCACTGAGCCTACTTTTTTAAGTTTTTTGAAACTGAATTCAAGACCCAATGCGAAGAGTAGAAATACCATTCCAATATCACTCCATGTCTTGACGCTGTTTGTATCAACAGCAAATGGGAAATATGAGAAATATGGACCTATCAGAAAACCGGCTGTTAAGTATCCGAGAACAAGCGGTTGTTTTAACCATTTGAATAAAACGGTTGCTATACATGCGGTTGCAAGTATCAATGCTAAATCAGAGAATAAATTCTGAACTTCAGGCATTTCAGTTTTTTTTGCAAATTAAAAAAAAAGGTTGCAATTATGCAACCTTTTGATAAAAGATATTATGATATAATTTATCATTTGATGACTATCTGTTTTCTCCAGATATTGTCTCCGGATTTCACTATCAGCAGATATGTACCTTTGCCTAACACATTGGTATGAATTGTTTCGTTGAGACCTTCTTTTGCAGTTGTGCTGTTATCATAGACTTTCTCACCTAAGATATTATACATTTTCAACTCTGTTTTGCCGTTTAATCCATCAATCTTGATATTTACGACATCATCAGCCGGGTTTGGATAAATCTTAATATTTTGCAAAGAATATTCATCTATGCCTATCATGCTTGAGGTGACAGTCAAAGGTTCAGAGAAATCTGAATAACCGCATGAGTTATGATATGCTCTCACGCTGATTTCTGCGTTACCGTTGTAGTTTACATTCCATGTCACGACGGCTTCTGTGCCATTGCCTTCTATGGTACCGGCTTCGGCAGGGCTGATATTCCATTCGTATGAAGCCATACCTTCGATGAGTTCAGTGGTATATGTCGTTGTTGCTGTCTCATCTTTAGCAATTATCTCGTCACCGACAGGTCTGGCCGGAGCCGACATATTGGTGGAAGTTACGGTAAATGATACAGAACATTCTGATGAACAACCGTTTGCATCAGAGATAGATGTAATGGTGTAATCTGTTATTTCGGGATTTACAGTGAATAATAACAATCCTGTTTCGTCAACGTCGAAAGTTTCTTCATTGATGGTTACAGTGTAAGGAGCAACTCCCGTAACGGTAAGGTTCATTTCGACAGGAATGTTGGAACATGCCACATATTCTGTTGTTGCCAAAGACAGTGTTGGCAAAGCATTTATCATTAATGTTATGGAAGCCTCTGCTGTTGAACAACCTTCAGCTGTCACCGATAGAACTACTTCACCATTAGCTATGTCTTGTGTACCAGGAGTATACGTCACTTCAGCAACAGAGTTGTCATTGAAAGTTCCATCACCTTCAGTTCTCCATGTCAAAGTATTGTAATTTACAGCGTCTGCGACAATTGTTGCACTTTCTCCTTGGCATACTATCATAGATTCGGATGTTGAAACAGCAGTTTCACCCAATATGCTGAGAGCAATAGTACTTGAGACAGTGCTACAGCCTTCGACTGTCAATGTAAGGTTGACAGTGCCGTTGTTTATGTCATTTTCACCAGGAGTATAAGCGGCATTAAGATTGTTGACATTGTCGAATGTTCCGTCGCCATCGGTAGTCCATGTTATAGTATTATAATCTGTCGCTGTGGCATCTGATATATATGTTTCGTTAAAACATATTGTTGCTGATTCTTCCGTTGTCACTGTTGCATCGCCCATGAGGGTAACAGTGACATCATCAGATAAGGTGTTATTTTCTTCATCTGTTGCAGTAAGTGTAAGTATAATTTCTTCACTTTGAGAGTCTTGGGATCCGAGTGTATAGATTGCATCTAATTTCGAAGGGTCATCGAAAGTGCCGTCTCCGTTTGTAGTCCATGTCAAAGTGTTATAATACTGAGCAAAGCCGTTCAATTGTACATCCGATTCAGGACAAGCCTGTAAATCTCTGCCGGCACTTACCGAAAGGGAACGTGTTGCAGGAAGTATGACAAAGTCAATCCATGCGCAGTCTTCTCCTGATGATACTGAATTATCTTTGGAATATGTCCATGTAAAAGTATGTTGTCCTCCGTTGACAGGGAAAGATGCCAAAGTCCAATTTGTAGAACCGCTCCATGAGCCTTTAGACTGATTGTCAATGTAGAATGTCAATTTATCGTAATTTGATTCTGAGGATACTTTGTAGTAGAATGAGATTGTGTCGTTATCGGCGCATTCGTAATTCAGTGATACTGTTGTAGAGCCGCTGTCGCCAATTCTACCTGATTGCAAACAATAAGTACCTTCATACGGGTCTTCGGTACAGAACGTCCATGGTTGTTGAGAATTGTTAGTCCAACCTTCTCCGAGCACTCCGAGTTCAAAATCTTCCACAATAAGACCTATTTTTGAGATGAAGTCTTTTGTTGCAGTATAGTGTCCTGATACACAGTCTAATGTGTATTCTGCAGCAACGCCGGCAGGAGCATTGGAAGATACATAAACTGTAAATTGGGCTTGGCTTGAACCGTCAGCTTCTATGCTTTCTATCACGACAGGATCTGAAAGAACCTCAATATATGGATTATTCATGGTGAGGTTGACATTAGCGGCATTGGTGTTGCTATTGCCTTTGTTAAGTATGGTGAATGTCAGTGTAGCCTCCTCTGCCGGGTCAAGACGACCATTACCATTACCGTTTATTTCAGTAATTGATACATTACCAATTTGAAGTTCCGGCGCGTATGCTTTGAGAGTGATGTTGCTTTCATAAGTGTCATCTCCTGAAACTATCGTCAACAAGAAATCGATATTGGTTTTGTTTGGTACCTCATCAGAAACGGAAAATGAGAAAGCATTGTCTATATTGATTGTCTGGTCAGGATTCATGGAATTTACAGAAGTACTGCCATTGATGATTTCTGCATATTCTGATTCTGTAGTCAATGTCGCAGTGCCTTCTTCGGACTGTTCTATACCGACATTTTTGAGAACTATATCCAATCCGGCTTCCTCACCAAAGTCAAGCTGTGCATTATCGTCACTGAGTGAGTATTCATTTAGTGTGATATAAGGACCTTCTGCTACTATTACCATAATTTCAGATTCATGACGAAGGTAATTCTGTCCTGTTACGACTACATCAATAATTGTTGAAGGATTCAGTACCGGTATTTCCACTGTTTGAGGAGTGCCTAATCCTTCGGCAACAGCAATGATGTTGGTTTGTCCGTTTTCAGTTACTGTTAATGCAATCTGAGTATTTTCCGGGGCAGTAATCTGAATTTGTGTCTGACCAGTCATCACTACTTCCGGAAGTGATACAGTCATTGTTTGCGGTACTTCGGTATAAATGCGTAAAAAGGCATCGCAGTGTGCTGTAAACATTTGGTATGTAATATCTTTATCTGAAGGATTGTATGGCCACGAACTTTGTGCGAGGAAGTATTTTCCCGCTACATTGGCGAATGAAGGCATCCAGTTTCCCTCGTTAGGTGCGAGAGGTCCGTAGTCAGGCATAAAGTCGGGTTGAAAATGGTCTAAGACACCCCATACGTATGTGTCGTTGACAAAAGAATATGATGTTTCGGTTGGACATAGCATTGCCACAGCACCGGCATTCTGATCATTATAGGTATAACGCATAAAGGCTTCTGCAAGACATTCTTGAGAGTAGTTGAATTTACCTGTCAGACAGTTGATAGACATGACGAAAGACATCTTGCCTACATTGGTTAGCTGTGATACATTTGAATTGTCGAAATCAGGTTCACCCCAGCCCTGTTCAAAGCCATGGTCGCGGTGTTGGAGGAGGAATGCTCCGTTGTTGACAGCCTGTACTATCTGACTTGCAGTACCACCGGACCAGCCACCGAGTTCACTTGGAGTGGCCGGGATATATCCTAAACCGTCAGGTCCGAAATAGTTGACTATATAACTTGTATTTTGGTTTGATGACCAGGAACTTCCTGGAGTTCCGCTGTATATGGCGTTGATACGTACAGGCGTTTTCCCTTGTGAACGCAAATAACCACCAACAATTTCTGAACATAATTGGAACCAGCGTTCTGTCTGCCATCCCAATGCAGTGATAGGGTTTTGATATGAATATTCATCCATGTTAGGGTTCGTATATTCATATTCTATTTGTTTACTTACGAAAACAGGGACTTCTTCGGCAGAACCGGCGATAAGACGAGAAAATGTCATATCAGGTAAATGATCACCGGTCGGATCTGCATATTGATTATCAGTTATACAGGAGCCATTATATGGGTGCGATATTGTTTCTCCCGGAATGCCTAAACTTAAATTGGTATTGTGATCTGCTAACAGACATACGGCAACAGGTGGAATATCCCAAGTGTTATACGCATTGTGAAACCACGCTTTTATCTCATTCGTAGAGGTAACACCCATCTCATCCAAACGTAATACTTCGGTAAGGATACCTTGACGAATACGGTATTCTTTTAATATTTCAGCTTGTTCTTCCCATTCATCATTGTTGGGTATAATTATAAGGTACTCATAACCTTCATCTCCGTCTCTTAACCATTTTTGCATACGTGCTTCATAGTCTATTTTGGGTAAGGAATTATAATTGATGAGGTTGTTTTGAAGTATTGGATCCCAATATGGAGAACGAAGTCTGTCTTCTCCAAAATGACCGTTACCTCCGACAAATTCTACTTCAAGTTCAATACTGTGATAAACAACTATTTCTTGTTTTACAGGGTTGAATTGTATAGGTGATATGCTTAATGCGACAGCGTTGACTCCACGAAGTGACAGAACATCGCTTGTGTTGACAATTTCAGCCGGATACAAAGCATCTTCTGAATATACTTTTTCATTTTTGACATAATTCATGTCCGGTTCCAATGCTTCATTTTGACATCCTAATGACGGAGCAACATTGACACCGCTTATTACCTCTTTTTCAATATTTTTTACATGCACAACAGCTTGTGCTCCTTGTGGTATTGCAATAAATCTACTGAAAACCGGGACGTTGGGCATTCCTTTGTCGTTGGGAATCGTAACACCATTGACTCCAAGTTCTTGCATCGTTTCATCATTATAACTGAATGATTGTAATTGTAATGTACTGATACTGAAATTTATCGCTACATTACCTTTGGACTCGTGTACCAAATACATACCATCTTTGTCGTGATTGTATGTTATTGTCTGTACATCATCGGCAAAGCCTGCCATAGTAGAGAAAAACACTATGGCGATTACACTAAGAAGACGGGATAAGTAAATTTTTTTCATTTTGTGAATATTAAATTAAAAAACACCGCAAATTTAATGAATTTTTAAAAGAATTTCAAAAAAAAAAGCAGGTTTTTTCAAAAAACCTGCTTTTGATAAAATATTATTGAAAACTTACTTTACAATGATATTTTTAATATAAGAATCATTGCCTGTAATGATTCTAAAGATATAAACGCCTTTTGAGAAATTGCTTATGTCTATTTGTGTCGAGATGCCTTCGGGACCTGCACTTTCTTCACGTGCATAAATTTGTTCACCCAATACATTGTATATGTATATCAAAGCCTTGGAATTATCAAAGCCTTCCATTTTGATATTAACAATATCGTCGGAAGGATTTGGATATATTGACAATGTATTAAACAAGTTTTCATCTAATCCAATGTGGCTTAGGAATATCTCAAGAGGTTCAGATTCTGCCGACTCTCCGCATATACTGTTGATGGCAACGACTGACAGTGTTGCAGTGTCTGTCGCATCTGTATTCCATGTTATAGAGGCTACATTACCATTGCCAGCAACACTGCCTGCTGTCTCTGGTTCGAGAATCCATCTGTATGTTTCAGTGTTGGCTGCAGGAAGAACGCTGTAAGTATAGACTAATGTTTCGTCAAGATTGACAATAGTTTCTCCTGTCGGTCTTGATGGTGTTTCTGGTGTTTGTAAAACGATCAGACTGAATGACTCGTTTATTTCGGCATGACAACCGTTGGCGTCATAAATATCAGTTATATAATATTCTGTAATGTTGTAATCCTGAACTCTGAATTTCATAACTGCATCTTCGCCGACTTCGTATGTTTCTTCCTGACCTTCGATTTTAACTTCGAATGGAGCAACACCTGTCAAAGCAAGTTGTATGTCAATGTCTTGATTTAGACATGTTTCGATTTCAGAAGTCAAAACCTGTAATGTCGGGAGAGGATGAGCAGTAAGAGTTATTGTTTTTGTCACTGTTGAATTGCAACCCTCGGCTGTTAATGTCAATTCGACATTTCCGTTTGCCAGATCTTGAACACCGGGGAAATAAATGGGTTCTAAAGTATTGGTGTCGTTGAAAGTGCCGTCTCCATCTGTCGTCCATGATAATGATTCAATATTTTCAGCTGTGGCAGTGATGTTGACAGGATTGTCACCGCATATCGACATGGTTTCTTCTATTTCAATGATTGGAGCATCAGTAATATTGAGAGTTATCTCACTACTTGCGTTATCACAGCCTTCTATTGTCAGAGTCAACACTACATTACCATTGGAGATGTCTTGTGTACCAGGGTGGTAGTATGTATTTAATGAAGAAATGTCGTCGAAATAGCCATCTCCATTTGTTGTCCATGTCAATACATCATAAAATTCTGCTTCTGCTGTTGTTGCGTATGTTTCGTTGTAACAGACGAATGCTTCATTATCCATGGTGATGACAGGATCGCTCCAAATAATGATATTGATGTCATCAGAGACTGTAGTGCCTGATCCTGTCACAGTAAGTGTCAGGGTGACATTACCATTGTCAATATCCTGTGTACCTGGGGTATAAACGGGGTTGAGAACGGAGGCATTGTTGAATTGTCCGTCACCGTTTGTTGTCCATGTAATACTCTCATAACCGTATGCAATTCCGTTTAGTTCAGCATTTTCATCGTGACATAAAGTCATGTCAGATCCTGCTGAACAACTTGTTCTTATAATAGGCGGGAATATCACGAAATCGATATATGCACAATCGTCGTTGCTGCTGCCTGATGCGTTTTTGACATACTCGAATTTAATGATGTGAGTTCCTTGAGATATAGAAGTATTGACATTTCTCCAGTTGTTGACTCCCGAAGTTGATTCTATTTCTTCATTGTCGATATAAAACTTGAAAAAGTCTCCATTTGCTTCCGAAGAAACTTTTCTCATAAATGATAAAGTGTCGTTTTCTGTCACTTCAATCTCTATCTCTAATACAGAACTCTCATTGTTATTGATAGCTCCTGATTTGAGACAGTAATTACCTGAATATGGAGAAGTTTCGCATATTGTCCATGGGTGAGTCTCATCATTCATCCATTCGAATTGACTTAAATCACCGCTTTCAAATGTCTCTATTGGCAGATTCATACGAGTGTAGAAATCATTTTCTGCAGTATAGGAAGCACAGGAAGAGTTGACGGTAAAGTTTGCAATTTCTCCCATAGGGATATTATTTTCTGTTGATACATTGTACTCAATATATGCAGATTGTCCTACATTGAGGTTTGTTGTTGTGGCAGTGTTCTCCGTTATGTTGACAAATGGGGATGTAGTGCTGAGTGCTGAAGTGATAGACCTCGCGCTGCTGTGGCCATTGTTGATTAGTTGCAGTCTGATAACTCCTGATTCATTTTCATCAAGACGCTGATTGGAATTGTCATCGTTGACAATTTCAAAGATTTTCATGATATTTATATTTGGAGCATATCCTGTGACATTGAATTGATATTGCCAAGAATAATCTCCACTTACCATTTGTAAATTGAATATGTTGACATAATTGTCGGGCATATTGCCGGATGATGATATTTCGAATACGTCATTTACATTGATTTGTTGTCCGCTGTTGATACTGTTGATAGTTGCATTAGGGTTATTTATGGTAATATATGTAGATGTTGTTGTCAGTGTTGCGGATGTTGTACTTGAAGGCACTCCTCCATTATTTTTGATGGTGAAGTTGAATGAAGCGCTCTCGTCATAATCCAAATGTCCGTTGTTGTCCTCGTCATTGATAGAGAATGCAAGTACATCGAGAACAGGTCTGTTGTTAACCACTTCTACTTGATCGACATAACGCAGGTAATCCTGTTTTGTGATGACGATATCCAATGTCGTACCGGAAGACTGAGGTGTAAAACTTATTGTTTGGTTGTTGCCGGTTGCTTCAGCAGTTGCCAGAATGGTATTGCCGTTTTTTGTTATTGCTATGAATGAACCTGCTGGTGCTGTTACATGAATTATACCTTCGCCATCATAGACTTCATCGTCGTGTGATACATTAAGTTCTTGAGGAACAGTAGTGTAAAGACGTAAAAATGCATCGCAGTGTGCGGTAAACATCTGATATGTGACATCCTTGCAGTTGTTGTTGTATGGCCATGAACTTTGGGCAAGGAAATATTTTCCCGCAACATTACCGAAAGCAGGCATCCAGTTGCCTGAATAATCAGCGTATGGACCGTAACTTGGCATGAAATTAGGGTCGAAAAGGTCATACATACCCCATACAAATACGTCATTTACAAATGAGAATGATACCTCGGTAGGACAGATGGCTCCAACAGCACCGGCACCTTGTCCGTTATAGGTACGGCGCATGAAAGCCTCCGCAAGACAATTTGAGGAATAATTAAACTTACCGGTCAGACAGTTGATTGTCATGACAAAAGTAAGTTTGTCAGTGTTTGTTAACTGGTTTATATTATTTACACTGAATGAAGGTTCACCCCAACCTTGTTCATAACCGTGGTCTCGGTGTTGGACGATGAAAGCTCCATTATTTATTGCTGTAACGACTTGTGATGCAGTACCTCCGCTCCACCCTCCGAGTTCGGTAGGAGAGGTTGGCAGATATCCTAATCCGTTTTGTCCGAAATAATTTGTCACAGTGGCAGTATTTTGTGCTGTTGACCATATATTGCCGGGAGTACCTTGATAAATTGCATTGATACGTACAGGTGTCTTGCCTTGTTCTCTCCAATAACCACCTACAACTTCGGAACATATCTGGAACCATCGTTCTGTCTGCCATCCGAGTGCTGTAATGGGATTTTGATATGAATATGAGTCCATGTTAGGGTTGTTGTACTCATAGTTTATGGTCTTGTCAACCATCAATTGAGCTTCTGTCGCATTGGCGGCTACTAAACGTGAAAAACACATTTCCGGAAGATGATCGTTGGTGACATCTGCATACTGATTGTCGGTTATACATGTTCCTTCTGTGATATGTGTTACGACTTCGGCAGGTATGCCGGACGACATGTTGGTGTTGTGGTCTCCAAAAAGCAATACCGCTACAGGAGGTATATCCCATGTATTGTATGCGTTATGGAAAAATGACTTCAATTGTGCTGTCGTAGTACATTCCATATCATCCAGGCTCATTACTTGCGTCAGAATACCTTGTTTTATACGATATTCGGCAAGTTCTTCAGCTATTGGACGAAAACTCTCGTTATTGGGTATGACGATGAGATATTCGCAACCGGTAGGTCTGTTGTTAGACCATTCTCTCATACGAGACTCGTAGTCAATGACCGGAAGTTGGTCATAGTTAAGCAGTACATTTTGAAGTATTGGGTCGAAATATCTTGAACGATAACGTTCTTCTCCGAATTCTCCGTTACCTCCTTTAAATGATAACTCAAGATCAATATCATGATATACAATGACTTCCTTTGTGACGGGGTTGTATTGGAAAGGTGTTACTGATACAACTACTACTTGTACACCTCGTATTGTCATGACTTCTGATATAGTGAAAGGTTCTTCCGGATAGAAGGCGTTCTTGTTGTAAATATCAGGATTCTTCTCGTATGTGGCAGGTCTGTCGTCAGTATCGGACAATATAGGTGCTGCTGCCATGATGTCCATATCCTTTAATAGCGTACTTTTGAAATTCTTTACTTCCAATACCGGAGTAGAACCATTGGGAATAGCTATGTATCGGCTGTTGGTTGGTAAATTAGGGTTTCCTGCATCCGAAGGCAGTGTTATTTCGTTGATGTGCAGTTGTTGTCCGGAATAGCCATTATCGCTGATATCTTCTACCGATATTTTCTTTAAGGAATGACTGATGCTAAGACCGGAACGTGTGGCTTTCTCAATAACAAAACCTTCTTTTGATTTTCCATTATCAAATTGATATTCTGTTATTTGAGCAAATAATCCTTGCCATGTAAGTGCAAGAACTAATACGGTAAAAATTTTTATAAGTTGTTTCATTAATTTTATATTTTAAAAACCTTAGACAAGACCGGCGAATCCCATAAATGCCATAGCCAAAATACCGGCAGTGATGAGTGCAATAGGCACTCCTCTCATGCCTTTAGGAGCTTCCATGAGGTCTATGTGCTCACGTATTCCGGCAAATATGATTAAAGCCAATGCGAAACCGAGTGCTGTACCGGCAGCAAAGACTACTGATTCGGCAAGTGAAAGCATGTGGCTGACACCACCAAAGGTATATTCCTTTGTTACTACATTAAGTGCTACACCAAGTACGGCACAATTTGTAGTTATCAATGGAAGGAATACTCCTAATGCAGAATAAAGTGATGGGCTTATTTTTTTCAGGATGATTTCGACCATCTGTACTAATGCTGCGATGATGAGTATAAATGCTATCGTCTGTAAAAAAGTCAACTCCAACGGGATAAGTATGTATTTGTTTACTAATGATGTGACTAATGTCGCGAGGGTGAGAACAAACAATACTGCAGCACCCATACCCATTGCTGTGGATGTCTTCTTCGAAGTGCCGAGAAAAGGACATATACCCAAAAACTGAGCAAAAATGATGTTGTTGACTAATATTGTCGATATTATTATGATTATAAATTTCATGGCTGCTGTTATTTGGTTTTAAGTTTGTTTACTATGGCTATGATATAACCCAATACTATGAACGCACCCGGTGCAAGAACGAAAATGAGTATGGTATTGGCATCTTCAGGTACTAATCTGAAATTGAAAATAGAACCGCTGCCAAGTATTTCACGTATGCTGCCAAGAATGGTAAGCGACATGGTGAATCCAAGCCCCATTCCGAATCCGTCCAGTATGGATGGCCATACAGGATTCTTTGATGCAAAAGCTTCCGCTCTTCCCAATACAATGCAATTTACTACTATAAGAGGAATGAAAAGTCCCAAAGTTTCATATATCGAAGGTACGTATGCCTGCATCGCTAACTGTACTACGGTGACAAATGATGCAATGACGACTATGAAACAAGGGATGCGTACTTTGTCAGGAATGAAATTCTTGAGTAAGGAAATACAAAGGTTGGACATTGTCAATACGAATGTTGTTGCCAATCCCATCGACATGCCGTTGATGGCGCTTGTCGTGGTGGCGAGGGTGGGGCAACAGCCCAAAAGTAGCACTAATATGGGATTCTCCTTTATAAGTCCTTTTGTGAAATTTTGCCAGTTATTCATTGTCTCCTCCTTTCTTGATAAAGCTGTCGCGGTTGGCAGCAAAGCCTTTGGTGGCATTCTCTACTGCTTCAGAGAAAGCTCGCGAACTGATGGTGGCTGCCGTGATGGCATCTACATCGCCTCCGTCTTTCTTCACTTTAAGATTAAATGTGGCAGGATTCTTGCCGTTGTATTGTGATTTGAACTTTTCGTTAACCATATTGGCTCCGAGACCTGGTGTCTCACTTTGTGTGAGTACCGAAATGTTGTTTATAGTGCCGTCGGCGAGGACTCCTACCATCAATTCTATTTTGCCGCTGAAACCTTTACCTGATGATGCTTTGATGGCTGCTCCTATGAGTGAACCGCTGTCATCGTATGCTACATTGTATATCATGTCATCTATAGTGTCGGTTTCTATTTTTGCAATGACAGCATCGGTTTTCAATACCGTGTTGATAGCCGTTTCATTTTTCTCTTTTTCTACTTTGTCTATGCCGGGTTTTGTCATGTTATAGAAAAATCCCAGCACGCCTCCCGACACCATGGTGATGACGGCGAGGCTGATTAGCATGTTGCCTAATGTTGATTCTTTCTTTGCCATAATGTAATTTTTAAAGATTCAACTTATTTCTTCACCAAGCCGAAGCGTTTTGGCTTGAAACCTTTATTAATTAATGGTACGAATGCATTCATGATAAGAATGGCGAATGACATTCCTTCAGGATATGCTCCCCATAAACGTATTATTATCGTCAACGCACCTACTCCTATGGAGAAGACTATTTTTCCTCCCATGGTCATAGGTGTAGTCACCATGTCTGTTGCCATGAAGAAAGCACCAAGCAGGAGACCTCCACTGAGGATATGATAAAGGGGATTTACATATTGAGCAGGATTGATAAGCCAACATATTCCGGCAATGATAGCTACTGTGGCAATGATAATGACCGGAGTTTGCCAGTCTATCACTCTTCTTATGATGAGGAAAAGACCGCCAATAAGTATGGCAATGGCGCACATCTCAGCCAATGAACCTCCTCTGTTGCCTATCAATAAATCTATATAATCTATGTTTTTAGTAATCTCTTCCACGGTAAGACCTTGTGCCAGTCCTTCTTTCAGGATACCGAGTGGGGTGGGACCTGTCACGGCATCGAGTACTGTGTTGCTGAAGACAGGATGAGGAACCGGCCATGTAGTCATGGCTACAGGGAATGAGATGAGCATAAAAACACGACCTACCAATGCAGGGTTGAACGGATTCTTTCCCAATCCGCCAAACGACATTTTGGCAATACCTATTGATACGGCAGCACCTATGACGAGCATCCACCATGGAATGTTGGCAGGTACGTTGAATGCCAGGAGCATGCCTGTAACAAGTGCAGAACCGTCGCTGATGGTATTGGGTCCTTTTATCATGTATTTTTGTATCAGCCATTCTATCAGAAGACACGACGCTACCGATATTGCTACAACTCTTAAAGCGTTGAGTCCGAAGAAATAAATCGATACTAAAAACATTGGCAGCATGGCAATCACCACGCTATACATTATCTTTTTTGTACTTTCTTCTCCATGAACATGTGGAGAACCTGATATGGTAAATTGATTCATGACTTCTCTTATTTCTGATTACGTGAACGAATGATTTGTCCTGTCTTTGCTTTTCCGAATCTTATATAATCGAGCAAAGGTATGTTGGCTGGGCAAGTGAACTCACATGAACCGCATTCTATGCAATCCATAATGTTATGACTTTCGGTACTTTCAAAGTCTTTTTGTCTCGACATTCTGCACAAATAGTAAGGTTCGAGACCCATAGGACATGCCTGTATGCATTTGCCACAACGGATGCAGTTACCTACTGTTCGAGGTTGTGCATCTTTGACATTGAGCATTAGGATGCCCGATGTGCCTTTTATTACTGGGAAGTCTGTCACCGACACTGATTTTCCCATCATGGGACCACCGTTGATGACGTTGGCGGTATCCTCAGGCAAGCCACCGCATGCCTCAATAAGCAGGTTGGCAGGCGTTCCTATTCTAACTTCCAAATTGGATGGTTTCTTCAACGACTTGCCTGTCACAGTCACTATACGCGAGATGAGAGGTTTGTTTTTTTGAACAGCCTCGTAAATTGCGTATGTGGAAGCAACGTTGACGACAACGCACCCGGTCTCTATAGGCAGTTTGCCGGATGGCACCTCACGTCCTGTGGTCGCCTTGATAAGTTGTTTCTCACCGCCCTGTGGATACTTGGTCTTTAACAATTGTACCTCAATACCATCATAATAGCTGTCGCTTTTTATCATCTTATCAAGATACCTTGCTGCATCTATCTTGTTTTTCTCAATGCCTATCAATGCCTTAGGTGCATCGACGGCTTTCATCAGTATTTTTACGCCAATAAGAAACTGCTCTGCTCTTTCGAGAAGCAGTCTGTTGTCACAGGTGAGATAAGGTTCACATTCTGCGGCATTTATTATTACGAAATCTGCTTTTTTGTCTTTGGGAATAGATAGTTTCACGTATGTTGGGAATGTAGCTCCTCCCATACCTACTATGCCGTGAGTTTTGACTCTTTCGATTATCTCTTCTCTTGACAGTGTGATGTCTCTTATGATGGTGTCGCTTGTGTCGATTCCTTCTGCCCATTCATCACCTTCCACATCGATAAAGACTGCTGGTTTACGATAGCCGGTATGGTCCATTACCTCGTCTATTTTAGCCACCTTGCCACTTACCGAAGAGTGTACATTTGCTGAGATAAATCCTTTGGCTGTACCTATAAGCTGACCTGTTTTCACTGTATCGCCCTTGTTGACGATGACTTCAGCGGGAGCTCCTAAACACTGTCCGAGTGGTATTATCACTTGTTTAGGTATGGGGAACCTTTCGATAGGTCGATCCGACGAAAGTTTGTTTTCTTCCGGATGAACACCACCTTTAGGGAATGTTTTTATTGGATTCATGCTAATTTTTTACTTCGTTATTAACTGATTCTTTATTTTCTTCTTTTGGTTTTCTTGGAGGGAAGTTTACCTCAATGATGCTTCCTCTCGGGCACACCTCGACACATTTGCGGCATGACTTGCATTTTGCAGGGTCGATATATGCCAGATTGCCACGCATCTCTATTGCTTCGAAAGGACATGTCTTGAAACATTTCTGGCAGCCGATACAACTGACTTTACAATTTTTCATGGCAATGGCACCTTTCTCGGCGTTCATGCAGCTGACATAAACTCTACGGTCGTTTTTGCCGCGTGGACGTATCTCGATGATGTTGCGTGGACATACTTTGGTACATGCACCGCATGCCACACATCTTTCCGGGTCCACTACGGGAAGTCCGGTGACGCCGTCGATGTGTATGGCATCGAAAGGACATGCCTTGACACAGTCTCCGAGACCGAGACAGCCGTTGGGACATCCGTTCTCTCCGGCATACAAGGTGTTGGCAAATGCACAGATGTCGGCACCTTCGTAATGTACTTTCGACGGGGCATTCTCACAACTGCCGTTGCAACGTACCACTGCAATCTTGGGTTCTTCCGCTTCCACTGTCAATTGAAGTATGTCGGCAACCTTCTGCATGTCGGAACTCGGACAATGCAAGCCTGTCAGGCTTTTCTTTTCTGCTGCCGCCTTGACACATGCTTCTGCAAAGTTGCGACAACCGGCATAACCGCAACCGCCGCAGTTTGCTCCTGCCAATGCCGATTCCACTTCATCAATCAATGGATTTTCTTCTACTTTGAATTTTTGGGCAATAAAATACAAGATAATTGCCAAAATTCCTCCCATTACCCCTAAAATTATTAGGGAATACAATAAGACTCCGTTCACTGTTTATGAATTTTTATGTTATTAGATTGTACATTTTCAATTATGGACATGTTCTGCCTTTTTGTCTGCAAAATTAAACCCATCTTTTGATATTTCAAAATTAAATTTGATTAATTTTGTTTCCTTGTGTTAAAACTTCATATTTGAATTGTTTCTTTATCTTGTTTCGGAAAAGATAAAGGACAAAATAATATATCCCTACTACAGTAATGGCTGCAAGGGCAACGTATAAGTCATTCATGCCCATGACGCTGAATAATAATATCATAAATATCAACAAGACTGCCGGGACAAGGTATGCATACAACACGGCTTTGTTGCCTTGTCTTGCGCTCATTCTGATGCTTACAGGTTGTCCTATACTGTATTCTTCACCATTTTCAACAGAGATGACAAGTTCTTTTTCTGCCATGTCTGCCACATTGCATGCTGATTTTATATTGCAACCTCCGCATGCTCCGGATGATACGATTTTTACTTTTATCTCCTTATCCGTTACTTCCGATACTACTCCCGGGTGTGATACATACTCTATTGCCATCATTCCTGATAATTTCAACATGCAAAAATAAACTTTTTTTGTTGACAATCGGCAATTTTACTATTTTTGCCACTATGAACAAGATTAAAACAAAATACAACAGATATAAACGCATTTACAAGATACTTATAGCCAAATTGGTGAGGTTGTTGCGTATCGTCAAACTGCCGGGTTTTGAAGGTATGCCTCTTTATGATGTCCTGGTATATTTTGTCAATGGATTTACAAAAGGTTATCTTCTCGACAGGGCTGCCGCTGTCGCATTTAATGTGTTCCTTGCCATTTTTCCTGCTGTGATGGTGCTTTTTACCATAATACCTTATCTTCATATAGATGAGGCTTATGAGGTTTTACTCAATACCTTGTCTGATATGTTGCCGGGTGAAGCGTACGGTTTGGTGGAAACTACAATAACAGAAATAGTTTCAATAGAGCGAGGCGGACTTTTTTCAATAGGTATCCTTCTTGCTTTTTATTTTAGTATAAGTGCAGTGACGGCTTTCTTTCGAGGCTTTGACATGAGCGTTAACCGCATAGGTTCCATGTCATGGTTCCAAAAACAGTTCAATGCTGCTTTTGTGATGATAATACTTGTTGTGTTGTTGATATCCTCGACAGTACTTATCGCCATGGGAAATACTGTCATCTCAAAAGTGTTCGTCGAGATTGATATAAGTAATAAATTCGTCATTTTTATTACAAAGTTGATACAATGGCTGCTTACTGTGTTCATGCTTCTTGTTGCTGTATCAGTGTTGTATTATTTTGCTAATCCTAAGAGAATAAGGTTTAAGATCTTTACACCGGGTTCACTTCTGTTTACAGGTCTTTTCATTGTCGGCACTATCGCTTTTAAAGTATATATCAACAATTTCTCTCGTTACAATGCTCTTTATGGTTCTATAGGAGGTTTGTTGATATTTTTGCTTTGGATGTATTTTAACTGTATTCTTATTTTAATTGGCTACGAACTTAACATAAGTATTGCCATGGTAAAACAAAAAGGCAATAATGATACTATTTTTGTTGAGGATTTGAAATGACGATATTTTTATCTTTTGTCAATATTTACTAATTTTGTCCCGTTTTTTTGTTGTAATAATTGGAAATGAAGTTTGGAATAAATGATTGCGGGTCTGTTGTTGAAAAACGGTTTTTAGGTTATGCCTTGCCGAGTATAGTGGGCATGTTGATTGTTTCATTTCAAATGATGATTGACGGCATATTTGTCAGCAAGGGTGTTGGCGCATTAGGTCTTGCGGCTGTCAACATTTCCATGCCTTTGATTAATGCACTTCTCAGCGTTTGCATCATGATAGTTTCCGGTGGTGTCGTTATTGCCGGTATCGCCAAAGGCAGTGGTGATGATGCTCTCGCTCGCGGATTCACAACTCTGACATTTGTATTGCTGCTTGGAACTTGTCTTTTTATGTCTGCTGTCTTGATGTTGAATATCAAGGATATATGTTATTTGTTGGGCAGTGACGACAATACATATCCTTATGTCAGGACATATCTCGGAATACTTGTTGCCTTTTTCTTTTTTTATTGCATACCCAATTTTACAGAGGCTTTTACCCGTTTCGTTGACAAACCCAACTGGGTGTTTGTCAGTGGTGTGATATGTTGTGTAGTCAACGTGGTTCTTGATTATTTTTTTGTGATACGCTGGCAGTGGGGCATGAGTGGTGCTGCTTATGCTACTGTCATAGCCAATACTTCGGCTGCTGTGGTGCTTGCTCCAAATCTTAAGATGGGTAGGATAAGAGGAGGGTTGAGAGATATATGGAGAGTGTTTTACAATGGCAGTTCCGAGATGCTGACGGCAGTGTCGTCGGCTGTGACGATGTGTGCCTTTAACATAGTGCTGATGAATGATATAGGAGCCAAAGGCGTGGCTGCTTTTACTATTGTGTATTATATGAATATGATAGTCAATATGTCGATATTCGGACTGTCTCAGGCTTTGTATCCTCTTATGTCGTATGGACTCGGAGCAGGAAATTATGATATGATACGTCGTCTTCTCGGTGTGTCAATGAAAACAAGCGCTGTGATAGGAGTGTCGGTATTCATTGTAATACAGTTGTTTAAACGTCCGATAATAAGGGTGTTTTCCAATGACGATACAGTGCTGTTTTCTCTTGCGGTCACGGCAGCTACATACGTTACATTGCATTATCTTGTGTCGTTTGTCAATATATTGGGAAGCAGTTTCCATACAGCAGTGGAAAAACCGTTGGAGTCGGTGGCGATAGCATTATGCCGTTCGTTGATATTCGTGCTTATACCTCTTTTTGTATTGCCTCGTTATATAGGCGATATGGGTATATGGATAGCAATGCCTGTGGCTGAAGTCGCGACTTTATTTGTGACTGTGCCTCTGATGATAAAGTCAATGCGACGACTGCACCGAAATCTTGCAACGGTTTTATGATTTATAATTCTTTTTCAAGTTTTACATTCATATTTTATTGAAAAGTAAAAGGCAGAACACCTTTTATCATGTATTCTGCCTTTGCCTGTTGTTACAAACGAAATTTATTGTTTCATCCACTTCCCGGTTTCAACTTCCTTGCCATTGCTATAGACTTTCCAAAAATACATTCCGCTGTTCCATTCATCTGTTGTAATTGTGGTAATGTTTTCTGTAATGTCTTGTCTGTAAACCAATTTACCTTGAATGTCATAAACTTCTGCTTTTGCGTTTTGAAGAGCAGTTTTAATGTTTAGGATATTGTTTCCGGGATTGGGATATGCTATGGCTGAATGAAGTCCGTATTTGTGTGCTTCGTCTATTCCCAAGAATGCTTCGGCAGGTATTTTTACGAGTGTGTGATAGTTTTTTTCAGAATCATATATCCAAGTCTTACGAATAATAAGCAATAAGCCGTTGTCGCCAGTTTTTATATATGACAATAACTCCATATTCGTGTTGTCTTGTTTCTCGTAATAAAGTTCTTTAATTATATTCATGTTCCTGTCCAAGACGTCGATGGTTATCCACGACTCATATTCGTGAAACATTCCTCTGTTTCGGGTATATGCCCAATAAACATATCCTTCCGAGAAATCGACAGGCGACCATAATGAAGGAAAATCGTAGTCGTCGGAGTTAGATTCTATTCGATTTAAAACGTTTAAGGTCCCCTTGTCATCTTCTATTTCTATAAGAGATGCACTAAATCGATGTTCATCCTGGCTGTTTAGATAATCTACATTGCTGGAAAGATACGTTGTTCCCCACGGACTTCTTTTAACCATGGTATAATCATACCATCTTGGAAATCCCCAATGTCCTGGTTGAAATGCTGTAGGAACTTTACAGGTTTTTACATATTGGAAGTTTTTATCCAACAATACTGCAATCTGACTCCAGTCAGACTTGTTATCTGACTCCGTCCTGCTTTCACATGCAAGATCGTAATGAACATAGTAAGAATCATTACCTATCATTAAATCACTGAAGCAGAAAACATTTACAGCATATTCACCCAAATGTATTTCATTGCTTTCCGTAATAGTTCCGTTATAATCCATCTTGAAAAGAAAAAGAGAATCAATAGGACCGGGTTCAAATTGGTCGGTTCTCGTCTGATTCTTGACAAAAGAACCCACTATTTGACCGTCTTCCTCAAAACATGACGTAAGCCTTATTTTTGCCATATAATGGTTCGCATTGGCGATATAGTCAAGAGAAGTACACGATTCGCATATAGTTGTGTCAAGTGTTGTTCTGTATTCAATTGAATCGACCATGTTGAAATCGGAATCCAACTTGTAGAAATACAGAAAAGCATCGTTGATGTCCGGAATGTAATTGGGCGATGTTTTATTTCTGTCGGGATTGTATGTTCCCATAACAATGATTTTATTGTCTTCCGTTTCAATGAGATATTGATCATCAGAACGGTATCCTGGTTTCGACCATCGTTTTTCATTTAATAATACACCATCCGGTGAGAATTTCATTATTGATGGAAAACTGCTGTTTGACGCCTGTCCGCTGCTGTCAATAATACACCATGCAGAACTGATTATGATATCATTGGATTCCAACTCAATCATAGAATGCATGAGGTTTGGCGACACTGAATCGGAGAATACATGTTCAATGGTATATTCCCAATCATATTCTTGACAAAAACTTTTGTTGCCGATATGTGATATTATCAACAACATGAAAAACAACCTGAAATGTTTCATTTATTCAACTGTTTTTATAGAGTATATTCTAAAAGATATCATGAAAAATAACCTGAAATGTTTCATTTATTCAACATCATTAGGATTATTCCAATAGACATTGCAATATCTTACTATTGCAATATGAACATAAGTACAATAGTTGTTATTTTTTGGATAAAGGTCCGTGAAATATATTTGACATTGATTATATGGTGAATTATAAATCGGAGAATAGTGTAATGGTGCATTGGGCAAAACAATATTTCGCCTAATGCTACGCCAATAGCAATTCATTTCTTCATGACAGATACAAGGAAATTCTTGAATACCTATCATCTCTTTAGCAAATAACCAATGATCAGAACAGTCTTCCATATTTGGGTCATCATAATAGACATAAGGTCTGAAACTATTATAATTATATGGAATGGCAATATATTTAACATGTTCAACATTACAGAGTAACATAATATATTCCTCTCCGGGAGGATTTGGAATATATTTAAACCGTTTTGTTAACTCATTTGCAGCGTCTGTATTTTCAGAAAACGTACTATTACATCTTCCGCGCATATAACCACAATAAAAATCATCTCCTTCTTCAAAAGGTCCTTGATATTGTTGTAAAGAATCATTACTGGGAATACCTCTGTCAAACACAATTTCAATATTACTATCTGTTTTAGCATTGTCATTTGTTGGAAATTTAATCATAAAATAACTAAGTGTATTTCTATTGTCTTCGATAGCTGCTTTGTATGTTGCTAATGTGGTTTCAAATGTTCCATAAGTTGCAATCACATCATCTGTAGAGATATTTCCATTATTATCTACATGTGGCATAGCTATATATAAAGTATCAAGACTGACAGAGTCGCATACTGTCATGTGCTCACTATACTCATAATTAATAGTAAGGTCTAAGATCTCTCTTGCTTCTGCTACTGACATTGTTCCGCTCGATTTAGTACCGGCTTTGTATGTCTCGTTTAATTTCAAAAACTTTTGAATCTTTTCATAAATGACTTTGCCTTGTGAATTGTCTGTGGTTGAAACAGAATCTGTTTTAGGTGTCAATGTTTCTTTTTTGCAGGATGTAAATATAATTGCTGCTGCAAAAATTGTCGCTCCCAATGAAAGGAGAATGAGTTTGAGATTTTTATTCATAATAAATATATTTAAGATTATTTGGCAAAGATAAAATATTTTTTAATTGAAAAAAGTTTTTTTAATTTTTTTTAAAAAAGGTAGAGTCAAACAGCAAGTGCAATATTACGAAATAAATTTGAAGAACTCCTTTTTTGGAGTGGAGAAGTTTAATTTTTCCCTTGGTCTTCGGTTAATTT
>NZ_DBMCYK010000012.1:74920-78736 GCF_056978975.1 Candidatus Limimorpha avicola | reverse complement strand
GGGACGCTGTTGCGTCCCCTTTCTCTTCTTAATCATACTCGATGATTATTTGATAACGGTGATCCTCTTCACTGTCACTCCGCTCTCGCTTACTATCTGTACCATGTAAACTCCTGCTTCCATCTGTGACATGTCTATCATCTCCTCGTCGCTCGTCACTCCCTTGTCCATCATCACCTGACCCAATACACTCGTTACCGTGATGCGGCTCATGCCTTCTGCCTCTATCCTCAACTCGCCCTTCGTAGGATTCGGATATACCGTCACTCCTCTCATCTCGTTGTCTTCCACACTACTCACTTCCACCATTACATAATCTTCATCTGGATTCGTCACTGAGTTCGCAGGCTCTGACTCACAGGTCTCTCCTCCTTCTTCATACACTGCCGTCACCTGATAGTAGTATGTCCCGGGATGTCCCGTCAGATCATCGTAGTACTCTCCTCCGTTTCCTTCTGCAGGTACTTCCGCTATCAATTCATAGTCTCCTTCTGTTTCCCCTCTGTACACATTGTAATGATCCAGACTGCGGCTGCTCCCGGTTATCGGTCTCGTCTCTACTGCCTCTTCCTGTCCCTTAGCCTCTATCTCTCCACTCGCTACCTCTCCTTCGAAGCCTGACAACTCCACTACTTCTCCGCCTTCCGTTTCATTCGTTACATACGCTCTCACCATGAACGTATATACCAATCCTGCTGTGGCAACATCTATCCATTGTACTCCATCAGTCGATACCCATCTACCGTTCGGATCTCCCGTGTCGTTGCTCACTGCTCCTGGGAACTGTACTCCACTGTTGTACAACGTTACCCACAGATTCTGCGTCACATCCAACGGCAATGCACTGCTCAATTCTATCTCATGCCACGTGTTGCTTCCCGTAGTCGTGAAATTCTGGCTGTGTACCAATGTCGCCGGCGCACTCGTTCCTCCATAGTATATGTTCAATGTGTATGAGCCCGCTTCGTAATCGTACATCTGTACCTTCGTCAGACTCGTCCCTTCATATCCGCTTATCGCTCCTGTCGGGAACATCACTCCCCAGTACAGCGTACCTCCGGCTCCTATCGCATCCACATTCACTCCGTCATCATAATACAACCACTCTCCTACAGGTACCGTGTTGTCGTATGGCCATATCACATGTGCTCCGTATGTTCCGCTCTCCCAGTAATATTCTCCGTACAGATCTTCCGGCGCTCCACACTCTATTCCTCCGGGTACTTCAACCTCCACACATACAGGACATGACATCGCATAGTCTTCATACACCGTCCTTACACAATAGTTATATACTCCGTCCGGAACTTCCTCATCCACATACGTTCCAGTCGTCACTGCCGTAGGCGTCAGCAACTCTCCGTCTCTGAATACATATACTCCGCCTCCTACCGGTGGCACAGGTCCCCCGTTTCCACTGCCGCTTATCTTCATCGCTATTCCGTATGCCGTTCCTGATCCGTCGTCTATCAACGTCGCCCATGTTCCTGCCTGATCCTGTAGTCCGTTTCCTGTCGTCATCTCTCCAGGTATCACTCTAGGCATCGCCCACGGTCCGCTCGTCAACGTCCCTTCCAACGTGTATGACATCCAGTACTCTCCTGCCTCCAACTCTATGTTCAATCCACTCGCCGTCACACTCATTATCGGTCTCTGACTGTTCGTCAAATCTGTCGATGTCGTACGGTATATTCCCGTGAATGCCGTACTCGTCATCAAATTCGTCGTGCGATCTCCCCAGATTACCTGGCCTCCGCTCATCGGATTGCCGTCATAGATCTCAACATACATTCCCGTGTATGTCGATGTCGTGCTTGACCCCGTCTGATATGAATATACCTCTATCTCCTCTATCGTTGAGGCTCCTGTCAACGTGAAGTCGTCCGCTACCGCATAGCTCAAACCGTTCGACACATTCGGTCCGTATGTCGTCTGGCTCCCTTGTAACGCGCTCACATCTGCTCCTCCTACTCCTGCTCCCGGGTTCGTTACCATCTCGCTCTGATCAAACAACACTTCTCTTCCTCCCGCTTTCGCTCCCGCACTCAATGCTATGTCGTCTATATCCAACCAATACTGATCCGTCACATTGAAGTGTCTTATCGCTATATATACCTCTTGTCCCGCATATTCGCTCAAATCCACACTCTTCTGATACCATGTCCCCTGTGCGTTCATTCCTCTCATCCCTTTATCTCCTCCTACACTCTTCGCCGTCAGCGTCTCCTCCCAGATCGTCGTGAAGTCCGACGCACTCGTGTTCCCTTCTGTCGATATCGCAACTCCGTAATGTTCGGCCGCATACAGATTGTCCTGCGCACATGCATAGAACGTCAATACTGAACTCTCTCCTATTCCGTATTTCTCCGTCGTTACAAGATAGTTGTCAGGATTCAATGTTCCGTACCAGTTGTCATACGACTGCGAATATGCACAGTATTGGCTCTGATGTCCATAACCGGCTCCAAGAGATGTTGACGTGTTGTTCCACACAAAGCCGTCTCCGTCCGCATCTATCGTCGTCCACCCGGTCAATCCTCCGTCTTCAAAGTCGAACATAAACTCGTCTCCTCCGGGTACCGGCGGTATCGGGCCTGAACCGTCCCATGTCAATGTTACAGTGTTGCCGCTCACTTCTGCCTCTACCTCTTCCACTCCTTCATAGTTCGAGCAGTCCGCATACGTCCACGTGTATTCCGACCACGCTCCCATTCCCGTCGCAAACATCGCTGCCACCTGTGTCGTGTATTCATTGCCCTCAACAAGGTTCGTCACATCGTGCTGGTAATACGGTACTGTCACATCCGCTTCATATACATTGTCCAACAATACTTTGTATCCCTGCAACGCTCTCTCTCCTCTATCACTGCCGTTGCTCAACGACACATCGTCTATATCCAACCAATACTGATCCGTCACATTGAAGTGTCTTATCGCTATATATACCTCTTGTCCCGCATATTCGCTCAAATCCACACTCTTCTGATACCATGTCCCCTGTGCGTTCATTCCTCTCATCCCTTTATCTCCTCCTACACTCTTCGCCGTCAGCGTCTCCTCCCAGATCGTCGTGAAGTCCGACGCACTCGTGTTCCCTTCTGTCGATATCGCAACTCCGTAATGTTCGGCCGCATACAGATTGTCCTGCGCACATGCATAGAACGTCAATACTGAACTCTCTCCTATTCCGTATTTCTCCGTCGTTACAAGATAGTTGTCAGGATTCAATGTTCCGTACCAGTTGTCATACGACTGCGAATATGCACAGTATTGGCTCTGATGTCCATAACCGGCTCCAAGAGATGTTGACGTGTTGTTCCACACAAAGCCGTCTCCGTCCGCATCTATCGTCGTCCATCCCGTCAATCCTCCGTCTTCAAAGTCGAACATGAACTCGTCTCCTTCCTGTATAGGGGCAGAACCTCCTGTTCCATCCCACATGGCCCAGCCCGTAGGTGATACATACAAGTTCGTTATCGCTCCCAATATCTCTTCCATCATACACTCTACAGTCGTGGCTTCCCAGATCTCTATCGTGTCTCCAACAGCACATGACTGGTATCCTTCCAATGCTATCGTATATACATACGTGCCCTTCCTTACTTCTTCCCATTCATAGATGCCTGTCTCGTCCATCGTCACCTCAAGGTCATACCCCATCTCAGGCTCGCTCACGTTGATGAATTCCACTGTCGTTCCGGCTACATTGTCTCCGCTGTTGGTCGTTACCGTCACATCCAATGTCGTCCACATGTCCTTGTCCAAACAGTTGGACCATACTATGGGCGATTCCGTCGGACCTTGTAAACCACCGAC
>NZ_DBMCYK010000012.1:0-74820 GCF_056978975.1 Candidatus Limimorpha avicola | reverse complement strand
CTGTTGGTCGTTACCGTCACATCCAATGTCGTCCACATGTCCTTGTCCAAACAGTTGGACCATACTATGGGCGATTCCGTCGGACCTTGTAAACCACCGACGTTCCCTTGATTTGGTGTATATGGTGTAAACCAGCCAACCACTTCTCCTACATTTGGAGTCACCAATGTCGCTGCTCCCGTCGTTATGTCTATCGTATAAAGTCCCATGCTGCTCGGATCATAGCATTGGAACCAGTAGAACGTTCCCGTGTTGTGATCGAATCCGCCACATTGTACATAATTACATCCTTGTCCGGTTGACCCTATCAGGGTGCATGAACCATTTTCCAGGTCGATCGCATAGAAATTACCTGTCGTGATCGCCACTCCGTAGGCCTCTCCCTCGAGGTTTATTCCGAATGCCATGATCGATTGTCCCAGACTTCCCAATGTCGTTACACTTCCATCTGCAAGATTTACCGTATAAAGCACTCCGCTCGCTATACCATACATCGTATTGTTTGCATAGTTGTATGCCATCTCCATCATTGGTGTTGATACCGGGAAACTTTCAAGAACTGTTCCTGTTGCAGGATCTATATGATAGAACATGTTATCACTGCTGTAAGAGTAGAATATGCCATCATAGTACTCTCCTCCTCTGTCTGCCGGCAATGTCGTTATCGCTGTCGCTCCGGCTCCTATGTTTTCAAGATCGAATGACGAATATGCTGTTGGCCAGTTCAATCCATAGATATTGTTCGCATATCCTATATTGCTGCGCACCATTCCTTTACTGAACTCTCCGGTATATGCTTTTCCTCCTTCAAGCGATTCTGTCTCGTATGCCACATATCCCTCTTCCGGTACAAACGGTTTCGCATTATTCACCTTCGGTTCATTCATCCACACTATTTCGCTCTCTCTGTTGCCTCCATACACACATGACACTCCCCATTTATACACTCCGGCTTCCGTCGTTCCCCAGCTCATGTCCATGAATACAGTATCAAATGTGCTTCCCAACAGTTCCACCGTCTCCTCGTTGTACTCTTCTACGTAACAGTTGGTTCTATATACGTTGTAGTTCTGCAATGCTCTCATTCCTCTTGCTGCCTCCTCAGGAACTCCTGCCACTGTAACCTTCGCATTCGGATCACTCGTCAACACTCCTCCTACTGCCCTGTTCTCGTATTCTATCTCCTCTCTTACCACATCACTCGACAACGTTGCCACCGAGCCTCTTCCATTGTCAACATATCCTCTTATCATCCACGTATATGGCAATCCCAATGCTGCTATGTCTTCCCATGTGGTCCCGTCCGTCGATATCCATCTGCCGTTCGGATTTCCCGTGTCGTTACAACACGCCGCCACATATTGTCCGTTGTCGTTGTTCAACACTATCCACATCGATTGTGTCGGATCTATCGGCAACACTGACGAAAGCTCTACTTCAACAAAGTCAGATGATCCCGTGTTCGTGTATGCCTCCGTGTGTATCAGTGTTCCGGGCGATGTCGTTCCTCCCTGATAAATCAGGATATTTCCAGTATGGGCCGTGTAGTCGAACATGCTCACCTTGTACAGACTGTATCCCTCATATCCTGCCATCATATTTGCAGGGAACATTATTCCCCAGTAGAACGGTCCTCCGGCTGTCAATCCTACGGCGTCCACATTCACTCCGTCATCATAGTATATCCATCCCGGTTGTGCCGGCTCCGGCTGATCCGTGAAGTTGATGTAGTCCACATACATCGCATCCTCTCCTGAGGACAAAGATCCGTCTTTCGTGTATTCCCATCTGAACGTGTGCTCGCCTTCCGTTATATCATATTCTCTCTTAGACCAGTTGCCTTCTCCCGTGAATGACCCCTTCTGTACTCCGTCTATGTAGAAGTATCCGTTATCCCAACTGCTCTCGCATGATATCCTTACATAAAAACTCACCAATCCGTCTCTCGGTATGTCCACCGTCACTTCCACTGCTGAGGTCGTACCGTCAACTCCGTTGTTCGTTGACTTCATGCAGTATGTTCCTTCGTATGGATTCGTCGTCGTTATGTCCCACGGATAACTCGACACTTCGTTGTTCCACGGGAACATGCTGAAGTCTCCCGTCTCAAAGTCTTCTATCAATGCACTCATCATGCTCCAGCTCCAGCTTACCTTCACCATCTCGTCGCTCACCTCTTCCGCTATCACTTCCGCTACAGGATTATACTCTTCATTCATCACAAAATTGATGTCCGGCGTCTCCACGTCATAGACTATGGCTACCGTTCCCTCATAGTTCGCATTCTGATAACCGGCTTTTGTTGCAACTCCTTCATATTCTCCGGCAAGGATCTCTCCGTTATATGTTCCGTTCGATCCCGTGGTGAAACTGAATGTCTGTTCGACTCCGTATTCATCCAATCCCGTGAATGTCACTGTGGCTCCTTCTATTGTCGTCAGGCTGTCCTGTTCAAACACCGTTCCGCTTACAATTCCGTTGCCGCTTACCTTGACAAGAACCGTATTGGACATATCGGATTCTCCCTCGTCATATACTGCAGTCACGTTGAACTCATAGCCTTCCATATTGTATGTCAGACCTTCCACATCGTATGAATTCGTTGTCACCACTGCATCATTGATCTTTACGCCGTCCTGATAGACGTTATATCCGCGCATCGATTTAGCGTTACGATCCTGCACTGCTGTCCAGCTCAACTCTGCAGCTTCGCCTTCATAGAGTTCGTAATCGGCAGCAACAAGGTCCTGAGGAATATTCAACGTGGTGGTGAATCCCCACACCTCACCTGTTGTGGTACCTGCTGAGTTACGTAAATTAACCTGCCAGAAATAGTTCTTGTTGTTGAGCAGGGTTCCTGTTGAATAACTCTCTGCCAAATCGCCTGTCCAATCAACGAGTACTTCAGTAGGAGGATAAGTAGTTCCCATCAAAAGCTGATATTCTGATGTGTATTCTCCAAGTTTCCATCTCAGTGTAATAGGTGTGGAAACACCGCCCTGACCGTTGGCAGGATTAGGTTCGTATGCCATTTCCGGGACCGGGACCGGTTCAACGTTGATGTCAACTGTAAAGTTGTCATCTGTTGAAGATGCCACTATATAATATGTACCGGGTACAAGATGCATGTTTTCAACACCATTAGCTACAACATCTCTTGATCTGCCTGCACTCAAAGTAACATCATCCAAATCCAAGAAGTATTCATCCGATACATTGAAGTGTCTTATTGCTATATACACTTCTTGTCCTGCGTATGCACTCAGGTCAACAGTCTTAAAATACCAAGTACCCTGATCACGTGTTCCACGCATTCCTTTTGCTCCACTTTCAGCTCCACTCTTGGCTGTCAATGTTTCTTCCCAAATCGTTGTGAAATCTGCAGCAGAAGTATTCCCTGTCGTTGATATCGCTACTCCATAGTGCTCAGCTGCATACAGATTATCCTGTGCACATACATAGAATGAAAGTGTAGAACTATTACCTATCATGTATTTCTCTGCTGTTACAAGATAGTTGTCCGGAGTCAAAACTCCATACGTATTGTCGTATGATTGTGAGAATGCACAATATTGACTTTCATGTCCGTATCCAGGACCAAGAACATCTATTGAGTTAAACCATGTGAGACCGTCACCATCAGCATCAATGTTAGTCCAGCCTGTCAATGTTCCGTCTTCGAAATCGAAATAGAATTCGTCAGCTTCAACTATTTGACCGGCACCGGGACCAATTTCAGGACCTGTATAGTTGTTGTCAATGCCGGGACCCGGTTGTCCGCCAAAATCTTCTGCATAAACAGCTACTTTTGGATTCTCTCCTGTTGAAACAACAGCTGTGAGAAGTTTGTCTTCATCAACAGTTACTTTATAGACAGCATCATTACCATCAAGATTTTCACCGGGTAACTGATAGTTGTCATACACTCCTGATACATTGGTCGTATATGGGAATGATGAAACAACCTGTGCCAACTCCCATACGTCCGGACATACAGGGTCGTATGCAATTGCTGTCAAATCATACATATTAACAGCTCTGTCATCTGTATAAGCTATCACAAGTTGTGCATTAACAGCTCCGGCTGTCGTGCTCCCTGTGGCTATCTCAAAACCGACTTCTTCACCATAGTTCAACACCATAGGTGTCTCGATTCCTTCAACCGAGAAGAATGAATTTGTAGGTTCTATAGCATTGATAGTCGCCGGAGCTCCAAGATTAGATACGTTCACTTCCAAAGGACGCATCCATGCTCCGTTGGGGCGATAACCCAAATCCATAGTGGATGGATTTACTGTAATCTCTGCACCATCAGGAAGTGTCATGTCAAATTTGACATTGGCTGCATAACTTGATCTGGTACCTGTTCCTGTCGGATATTCGGCATAAGACAAATTAGAATCATTTTGACGATACAACACTGCATTTGAAGTAGATGTATAATAATACTGCAATCCTGACGTCCAATCATCACATGTCTTAGCTACGACAACCACTAAATTGTTCGTAGCATCATAGAAATAAGGAGTATCCAAGGTAAATGTCTGCCATCCTGTAGATGAGCCTACGGTGACATCAGTGCCTGAATATACCAATGTCAGTTCACTTTCCGGTTGCCAGTCTGACGTTGAAGAATGTGAACTTCTGCTTGTAACACCCAAATAAATTTTAAGTGTCGTAAATGGCAATGCTGAAGCAGTAGCGCAATTATAGGAAATTGCATTGATTGTTCCTGGCATTGCAAAACTACTCGCCGGATAGATTGTCTCATTCCACGAGTTTTTGTAAAAATTGTTGAACGGCGCATTATAACTCGACGACGTTCCATTGCCAACGATAATTTCATCGGCTTGTGCTGCAAATGGTGAGATGAACACCAGTAGCAACAAAATTCCTAAAAACTTTCGCATTTTTAAAAATGATTAGTTAAACAATAATTTTTTTCAAAAAGTTCGCAAAGATACTTATTAAATTTTTTATGTGCAATATTTTTTATTCACTATTTTGTAAATTTTATGGATACAAATAGGATACAGATAAGACAAAAATGGATACAAATAGGATACATTGAATAAATTATTGTTAATAATCAACAATATAATTTATAAATTAAAATTCAGAAAGAAAAGTAAAAAGGGACTCTTCTGTATTACTTATACCAAGAGTTTTACGTAATCTGTTTTTTGCTATTCGGGCACTGTTGGGTTCTATATTATTTATTTCAGCTATATCTTTCGTACTCATATTCAATCGTACCATGGCACACAGTCTTAACTCATTCTGTGTCAATTCAGGATACATTTTGTGCAGATTATTATAAAAATCCGGATGTATATATAGAAAATATTTGTCGAAATCTGTAAGTACATCATCACTGACTGTATCTTTCAATGATTTGACAATACGGGACATTATCTCCTTAGATATTTTATCTTTCAATTCTATATTTTTCATCTCTCCAACAATCTCATTAATAATCTTGTCTCTTTCCATTTTTTTAGATAACAATTCAGCTACTTCTTTATTTTTGAGTTCCAATACCTTATTGATTTCAGCAAGTTCTTTAATCTTGATACCTATTATTCTGTTCTTTTTTGATATTATGACTATCAACAACACTATCAGCAACACTACAATAATCCAAAACAATACAACAGACATAATATATTGTGTCTTATAATCATACAAAAAATTAGACAGTGTACCACCACCAGTAGCATTGTATCTATCCGTTAACAACAGGCATGTTATAAAAGACAATAATGGCTTCATAATGATATAATATGAAATTCAACATATTTCATTTTACGGCAAAGATAAAAAAAAAGCGTTAACCATTTCATTAGTTAACGCTTAAAAGTAGTTAAAATAATTTAACCTACATGTATATTATCATTTACTAATTTCATAATCTTCTCATTATCAGAACCAAGCTCTTCACGAAGATTGGCATCGTTAAAGTTTTTGAGATATTTTATAAGGTAATCCACTATATTATCTGAAAAGACTCCTTTTGCAGTATATATCTCACGATCTTTAGCGAGTTCCTCAGCAGCTTTGACACATGAATCAGGAAGTTGTTCAAGAGATTCTTGCAATTCCTTATTACTATTATCATGGATATTGACACCGAGTCCGACATAAGTCTTTTCTGCAACTTGAAGAGCATCAGGACATTCAAGACCATAACGTGCTGCTGCACACAGAGCTGCCATTAGAAGATAAATATCGGCACAACCATCAGAAGCGCGCCATTCAAAAGTTTGTTTGTCACTGAAGTCTTTATTGCTGTGTTTCTCAAGAGGATTACAATCAGCAACCATATCTTTGCCATTATTAATCCACCCAAGCGGTACACGAACGAGAGCACTTCTGTTGGAGAACGACCAGCAGAGTGATGTCGGAGCTTCCTGATGAGGCACCAAACGAAGGAATGACAATGGGTTTGGATTACCAAAAGCCGGAAGTGAAGTACCTGCCATCATAAATCCGGCAATTGCCTTCTTGCATTCATCTGTCAATTCACCATTATTAACCATCATGGATTTACCATCTTTAGTGAACTTGCAGTGTACATGCATACCGCTACCCGCTTTGCCGACTGTAATCTTAGGTGCAAAAGTAATTGTAACACCATATTGATAAGCCAACTGACGCATAATCCATTTGGCAACAACCAGTTGATCAGCAGCATCTTCAATATTAGTAGGTAAAAATTCTATTTCATTTTGTTCATAAATCTTTCCATTTTGAGTAAAGTTCCCAACTTCGGAATGACCATATTTTATAAGACCACCGGCTTGTGCAATAAGTCTCATTGCCTCAGTACGAAAATCAGTAAACTTGTTAAAAGGAGCACTCTCATGGTATCCCTTCTGGTCCGGGACCTGATAAATATCTTCATCATCAGCAATAACATAATATTCGAGTTCTCCCATTGTCTCCATTGTCATGCCTGTAGTATCTCTGAATACCTTATGGGCTTTACGCAAAATATATTCCGGAGAACTTTCAAAAGGCTCGCCGTCACGATTGTAGAAAGAACACAATATATCGAGAGTAGGTACTTCAGCAAAAGGATTACGGAATGCCGTTCTATACTTAGGCACCACATAAAGATCGCTTTTTCCTGCCTCAATAAAAGGGAACAAACTTGATCCGTCAACACGTTCTCCTGCCGACAATATGTTATCAAGATGCGCTGCACTATGAATTACGAAATTCAAGGTCTTCAGTTTACCATCCCATCCACAATAATGAAAATTGATAAATTCTATCTCATTTTCTTCACAATAACGAATAATGTCTTGTCGAGTAAACTCAGCTGCCGGTTTTTGCAAGTACTGAACCAACAGATTGGGATTCATTTGAATATTTACATCCATGATTTATATTATTTAGTTCTTTTCATCATTTTCCGCACAAAGATAACACTTATTTCATTGATACAAATGAAAACGTTAAAATTTTGTTTGGACAGCATTTAATTTTTCAAACTCTCGAAATATCTGTCAAGCAATTGATTAGCACCTATATAAGCACTGATTTTTTTTGAAAGCACATTATGTTCCACATCCGGAAGCATATCTTTCACAGCAGAGTCCTGAAAAAAACGTTGTTTCAGAGTCTGTTCTATGGTATCGAGCATCATCTGGACCTCCTGGGCAGCTCTTTTTTTCAATAAATAGCCCGACTGACGTATTGCGTCAACATGATTTTGTACCATTTGCCACACCTCAACAATATTATAATGTGTCAACGCAGAACAAGTCATAACCTTGACATCCTGTCCTGATTCAGCGACAGGGAACAGATGTACAGCATTTTTAATCTCAGCCATTGCACGATTGGCACGTTGTATATTATCGCCGTCAGCCTTATTAACGACAATACCGTCAGCCATTTCCATAATACCACGTTTGATACCTTGCAATTCATCTCCGGCACCACCTATTAATATAAGCAAAAAGAAATCCACCATGGAATATACCGCTGTCTCCGACTGTCCCACCCCCACTGTCTCGATAAAAACCGTATCGAAACCGGCAGCTTCGCATAATATGGCAGCTTCTCTTGTCTTACGTGCCACACCTCCCAAAGTACCTGCTGATGCTGAAGGTCGAATATAGACATTGGGTTGTTGCGACAATTCTTCCATACGAGTCTTGTCCCCCAAAATACTGCCTTTGGAACGCTGGCTGCTCGGGTCTATAGCGAGTACTGCAAGTCGTTTACCCTGGCGGCACAGCTCCATGCCCAAAGCCTCTATGAATGTACTCTTTCCAGCACCCGGAACACCGGTGATACCCAAACGCAATGCATTTCCTGAATGAGGCAGACAAGCTGCAATAATATCTTGTGCCAAACTCTGATGTGATGGCAATACACTTTCTATCAAGGTAATAGCCTTGCTAAGCATCACTACATCACCAGATAAAATACCATCGACATAATCTTTTACAGGTAACAACTGTTGTCTTTTCGACTTCAATCGTTCCAACGCCTTAGGATTGACTTGAATAGGCTGTTCTATCCCCTCATTGACTTGAAGAGCTGAATCCCATTCATGTATTTGATTCTCGAAATGATCTTCTTTCATATCGCAAAGATATATGTTTTAACCGAAGCTTCCGGTTTTTAACAGGATTTATTTTCATAAAAAGACAAAATTTTTTAAAAAGTATTGTTCGATTTAAAAAAAATAGTAACTTTGCAGCTGCAAAATGATGCTTCCTTAGCTCAGTTGGTAGAGCAATTGACTCTTAATCAATGGGTCCAGGGTTCGAATCCCTGAGGGAGTACAGTTTAGGCCCCAATATATTGGAATACAATAGATTGGGGTTTTAATTTTGAAAATTAAACTTGATATCAATAAAAAACATCCAATTCATTTAACAAATTTTAGTCTTATTTAGTATTAAACAAACATATTGCATGTTTATAAACAACCTTACAATTTCCATTTGAAACAATACTACAACAAATTTTTCATAAACTGTTTGTAACCGATACAAAATTCAATTTTTCATTCTTATACTGAAAAAGCAAATCCAATCTCTCATGAACAATAGTTTTTTTCTTTATTTCAAAATATATTTCAACATCTTTTTTGTTTCATATCATTACTTCATAAATAAAAAAACACATGAATTGTTTTCCATTTTCAATAATAAAAAATAAATTACCTTAAAAAATATATATTTTACACATAATAATTAAAATAAATCATAATAATACATATAAATCACACAATTAATGTAAAAAACACTGCAACAATAAGTCCGACGAAAAAGAAAAATCATAAAGACAAAGACTATTTACATAATTTTTATTGTATATTATTGATTATAAACATATTAAATATATTAAAGCAAAGAAATCGAGCAAATATTTCACTTTTTTTGACAGTAATTCAAATTTTTTTGTTTAATTTTGTATGTTAGTTTTATTGCCAACAAATTTGTCAAAAATGGAAAAAACGAAAGTATTGTTTATACATCAAGAAATAATGCCGTACCTGCAAAAGACCGACATGTCATTAATTGGAAGAAATCTTCCGCAGGGCATACAGGAAAAGGGCAAGGAAATACGTATTTTCATGCCACGTTTCGGCATTATCAACGAACGCAGGAATCAGTTGCATGAAGTCATACGCCTTTCCGGTATGAACATGATTATCAACGATACGGATCATCCGTTGATAATCAAAGTAGCTTCTATACAGAAAGCCAGAATGCAAATATATTTTATTGATAATGACGATTTGTTCAGCAACCGTAAATTTACCGTACTTGACAAAAACAACAACTATTTTGAAGACAACGATGACAGAACTATATTCTTTTCGCGCGGTGTTATTGAAACAGTAAGGAAGCTGAACTGGTCACCGGATATTATTCATTGTCACGGATGGATTTCAAGTTTAGTCCCGTTATATATCAAACGGTCATATAAGGACAATCCGTTATTCAACGAGTCGAAAATAGTTTATTCAATTTACAATGACGATTTCCCTGGAGAGTTCAGTAACGACTATGATACAAAACTCAAAATGCCGGGAATAATGGTTAAAGACTTGAAATGGCTTAAATCGCCAACCTATGTAAATATCACAAAATCAGCCTTAGACTTTTCAGATGCCATCATTATAGCTAGTGAAAACATCAATCCCGAAATAGAAGAATATGCAAGATCGTTAAAAAAACCGCTGCTTGAATACCAACCGAAAGAAAATTACGTTGATGCTTACAATGAGTTTTACGATACATATCTGTGCAAAAAATGAAGAAAATAATGACTTTGAAAAATTTTATGTTTTTACTCTTGGTGATATGTTCTGTAAGTATCATCTCTTGTAAAAAAGTACCGGAACGGATAGGAAATACCATTCAACCTGAAAGCAGTTATATAAGAGTCTCATTCACAGGGACACAGGATATCTATGCCGAGACTCAAAGAGTAGATTCACTAAGTACAAAGAGTGCCAATTACATGTTGCTCGGCGATATGTACGACCCTGTTTTCGGCAATTCCAACCTCGGTTTTTACACACAATTGTCGCTTACCACCAATGGTCATGAATGGGGCGAAAATCCCGTAGCTGATTCTGTAGTTCTTCAACTTACTTATTCCAACTATTATGGTGATACTACTCAACAACAAATTGTAAGAGTTTATGAGATAGCAGAGGACATGATAGATACCACCTATTATTCCAATACCATATTAGAATGCGGGGATGAAATAGGTTATCACCAGTTCTTTCCGAGACCGAAGACTTTTTCCAACTTTGAATATGACACTATAAATACGGCAGTATTGCGTATTCCCATTGACACGATGGTAGCACATCATTTTTTCCATGATGAAGAAGCCAACTTCACATCCAACACGGCATTTACCGATTATTTTAAAGGTATACATTTGAAATGTGACAATACCGGAGGTACCGGCTCTATATGTTATTTCAACATAACAAACAGTAATACTTACATGAGGGTGTACTACCATAACGACAGCGACACCTCATTTTACGATTTCGACGTCACTACATCTAACATAAGATACAACTATTTCGAACACGACTATGAAGCTGCTGTTTCACCTATAAGATTCAACGACAGCACAGACAACCGATATCTGTTTCTTCAGGGAGCGGCAGGAACAAGAGCATTCATTAAATTTCCGAACCTTGCACAATGGGCTGCTAACCTTAATACCAATGTCCTTGTCAATGAAGCCAAATTAATTATGAAAAGTGCTCCTGCGGTGATAGACGGAGCCATAAACGATACAGCTACATTCCGACCTCCTACACAATTAGTGGTTGTAAAAGTTAATGCCGACGGAAGCTATTCAACTTTGCCGGATCAATATGTAGGCACCAATTACTATGGCGGTACATTCAAAAACGGAGAGGTGTGGTTCAGAATATCTGAATACATACAAGATCTGATCCTTGCAGGACCTGATGCCGAGAACTACGGGATATATCTCTATGTCAATGCCGGTTCTTATAATCCGAGTCGCTGGGTGCTCAACGGTCCCGACTATGCAGATACGACTTCAATGCTGAGATTAGACCTTATTTATTCTGAAATAGATGATTAAATTATTACATTATGAGAAAATTATTTTTAATATTTTGTATTTTAATAGGAATGACGACACAAGCACAAGAAAAAGAGACAATGGTATTGATAAAAACCAATTATGGCAATATCAAAGTTAAATTGTATAATGACACACCATTACATAGAGATAATTTCATCAAACTCGTAAAAGAAGGCTGGTATGAAAATTCTCCGTTCCACCGTGTGATAAACAACTTTATGATACAGGGCGGCGGCAATGCCGATGGTAGAGAAAATAACGGATATACCATACCTGCAGAATTCAAAAGCAACCATTTCCATAAAAAAGGCGCTCTTGCCGCAGCGAGACTCGGAGACCAGGTAAACCCAAAGAAAGAATCAAGCGGTTGTCAGTTTTATATTGTGCAAGGACAGGTTTACACTCCTCAAATGTTGAACATGTTCTCACAAAGATATGGCAAGAAATTTTCTGAAGAACAAATAGAGACATATACTACAATAGGCGGAACTCCTCATTTGGACGGAGACTATACCGTATTTGGAGAAGTAGTAGAAGGTCTCGATGTGGTGGATAAGATAGCCGCAGTAAAGACAGGATATGGTGATGTGCCGGTGACTCCGGTTAAAATGACAATGGAAATTGTAGAACAATAATTACGATTTACTAAATCAAAATATCATACGCACCTTTGAAATATAATCGTATTTCAGAGGTGCTCTTTATATATGTGTGTTATTTTTAATATCCACCTTATTCTGTAGAGACGCCATAATATGTTGTTTTACAATATGCTGTCAAAATAATATTGTGTCTTAAAAAAATCATGTTATTTTGTAACAAAAAAGATATTTTTTCGTCTTAGGTGTAAAGACTTTTTCCGTAGCGCGCACGGTTGACTGTCTATAACAGATTAAATACATTTTTAATTTAAAAAGGAGAATAAAATGAAAAAGTATGTGTTTTTGCTTGCGGTGGTGTTTTGTTGCAGATTGGCTTATGCAGAAAACTTGGAAAAGTTTTTGAACAGTTTTTCAGATAAAACCGGTGTGGAAAAGGTAAAGATAGGTCCTCTGGTGATGAAAACCTCCGGTATCTTTACAGAAACAAAGGGGATTAGCAGCATTGAGATACTAGATTTGTCGGAATGTCAAGATGATGTAAAGGAAAATTTCCGAAACGGTTTACGCACAATAAAAGATTCCAAATATGAGCCTTTGCTTGTCGTGAAAGACGATAATGAAATGGTTCGAATCCTGATACGGACAAAGAAAGATGTTATTCAGGAATTGGTGATTGCAACATACGATGAAGAGGATATGGTTTTGATACGCATAAAAGGCAAAATAAAGCCTAAAGATGTAGAAAAAATAATAGAAGAGAATCGATAATGGATGTGGAAAACTTCAAACGCAAATACTTGCCTTTGCATGCCAAATTATTTCGTATAGCCTTTATTCTGGTGGAAAACAAGGAAGATGCAGAAGATATTTTACAAGATGTATATTTTAAACTTTGGACAAAACGGGATGAATTGGATGTTGTCAAAACTCCGGAAGCATTTTGCGTAACGTTGGTAAAAAATGCCTGTCTTGATTTCATGCGCTCTGCCCGTCGGTCGTATGACGCCGTTGATGCAGGCAAAATAGATGTTCTTGTTGACGACACTACGCCTGAACAGGAAACCGAGATTCACGATAAAGTTGTACGAGTGCAGGAACTGATAAATCGTTTACCTCAAAACCAACGGCAAATATTGCGTCTGCGAAGTATAGATGATTGTACGATGGAAGAAATTGAACAAATAACAGGATTGACCGCAGTGAACATACGTGTATTGCTTACACGGGCACGAAAAACATTGCGTGAACAAATAAAACTATTGTATGGACAAGAATAATAGAAAAATGGAAAACTTGGATGAGTTACTTGACAAAACGCTTGCAGTAGAACAAGAATTGCCGGAAGGCTTGTCTGAGCGTTTGGAAAAGCAAATCGACACATGGGCAAAGGCAGAGAGACAACAAAAACGATTGCTTACTCGTCGTTGGATATACTGGGTAAGCGGAATTGCCGCAACTATATTACTGACTATAGGAATATTCCGTTATGATGCTTATGAAAAAGAGCAAAAAACAAATGCCCGTGAGTTAGCCGATGCCACAATAACAGCCCAAAATGCCTTGCAACTCTTTTTCAACAATTTTAATAAAGGTATTATGCAAATAGATAATGTAAACCGAAAAGTGGATAAAGTAAATGAATTATTAATCGAAAAATTAAATTATTGAATATGAAAAATTTTAGCACAATGAAATTATTGATGGCAATATTGTTTTTTGTTTTTGGAACGTTTGTTTGTCAGGCACAGGACAATTTTTTTGAAAAATACGAAGACATGGACGGTGTGACGGTTGTAAGCATTTCTCCGGAAATGTTACAACTAATGTATGCCATGAAAACAGATGAAGATGGTTTGGATTTAGCAGAAATGGAAATCACAGGAATGCAGATTTTATCAACCGAACGTAAAGATATACGAGACCAGATGAAAGCTGACTTTTCAAAAATGATAGATATGACGGATTATAAAGAAATAATGCGTATAAAAGATGATGAAAGTAATGTGATTTTTTATACTCTGCAGAAAGGAGATATAATAAATAAAATGATTATGCTGTCAGAGGAACAGGATGAATGCACTATTATCATTTTGTCTGGAAATTTTACAATGCAAGTAACAATGCAAGTAGCGAAAAGCATGTCAGGTATAAATTGACATCGAGTTAAATGAATATAAAGAAGACTGGGGCGGAAATGAATCCGGCTCAGCCTTTTTCCATAAAAACAAATATGTAAAAATAATTTATTGAAATTGTTTCTTATTATCAACAGCAGGACAAAATACCATTGGTATCCTGAAGTCTTAAAATTCACTCATTATATTTTGAAAATAAAGATTAAATATACATAAATCAAGCAGATGGCTTACAAATTTTTGTATTGATAATGAATTATTTACACGACTTGACACATACCGATGATTATTTTATCTTCTTTAATAAAATCTTGATTATAAACAAGTTAAGATGCCATGACATGAACTTCTACGAATAAAATGCAAAAGGTTGTTTATTACTAAAAGACATCTTGTTGTGTAACAAAGTAATAGAGAAGCTTAAACGAACCTTATTTCAATTCGAGAATCTGTTTAGCTGCATCTTTAGTGTTCACATTAGTAATGATATTTTCCACAGTACCATCCGGAGCGAGGATAAAAGTAGTCCTGACAACACCGAAACAAGTTTTGCCACACATTTTTTTCTCACCCCAGACACCGAAATACTCGATAAGATTCTTATCCTGGTCTGAAATCAACGGGAAGTTAAGATTTTGTTTAGCAATAAAGTTTTGATGTGATTTTGCCGAGTCTTTGCTGACGCCCACCACGGCATAACCGGCATCTTTAAGGTCATCGAGTCCGTCGCGCAAGGAACATGCCTCGGCAGTACAGCCCGGAGTACTGTCTTTAGGATAAAAATACAATATTATTTTCTTCCCTCCGAAGTCACTAATTTTCACTTCTTTACCATTTTGGTCCAATCCCAGGACCTCAGGTGCTTTATCTCCGATTTTCAACATAAATTAGTTTTTTTAATTCTACATATAATAAATTATCTGTTTTACATATAACACCAATAAGTTTAAAAAATATAGTTAAATCCAATATAAAACTTCAAGCCATTGCCATCATGTTCATTAAGAGCGTGCGCACATTCTGCCGACACCACAAAACTGCGGTTCATAATGACTTTCAAGCCGGCGCCCATTGAAGTGTGCAAAGACTCTCTTTCTCCGGTATATAACAGATTTTCAACAATTTCAGAAGAATTTTCATCTAAACCGACAAAAGCATTTTCTTGTTCATGAAGTCTATAATCCTTAATAACCATGCCGGCATCGAACAAGAGATTACAGCCGATAATCCAATTTTGATTGATAAACTTAAACCTCAAAGCCCTATAACGCAGTTCTGTATTCAACCAACCCACACCTGCACCAATAACGCTATTACGATTGATGCCTCTTATTGAGGTGATGCCGCCAAGAACCTCGGTAATCATTTTTTTATAAAACATAGTATTCAGATTAGAGACAGCATAAAACGGAATGTTTCCTGCAAGAACACTTTGTACACCAAGACGATAGGCAAAAGTCAGATGGTCATTATATACAGGAACATAATGTTGCAAAATCATGGTAAGAGTAAGATAACTGTAATTCTCTTTATCTATAATATCAGGAGCTGCTGCCAAAGTACCTTCTACATACAAGCCTTTGGCAGGGTCGCTTTCATTATCACGGGTATCATAAATCAAGCCAAGACGCAACTGTGTCACAGAACCTCCATCTTTCTCATTATCTTTTATCAAACCTGTCTTACAATACAATTCATACAAACTTATCTGGTTTTCAATTCCATCCAATCTCACCGTATCTATTTTAATATTATAAAACGCGATACCAGCAGCATAATACAGATTATCAACAAAACCTATGGGATACCTGAAACCGGTAACCACTCTGATTTGCCGACGGTAAAAATTATACAAAAAAGATGAAACAGACGGGTCATCGACAATCTGAACAGGAGAATCCTGATCCAAAGGATTGACATAAGACAGATAAGCATTATCAATAAAAGGAGCAGCATATCCATTGAATCCATAGAACTCATATTTTTTGTCAGTGAGATATGCCACATCCAAAAACAGTTTCGATTTAGGTATAACATTGCCAAAGTCGCCATAAAACCTGAGAATACTGGAGCCTTTGGTATATGTCGATGCCTCGAAATTCATTTTAAAATCATACTTAGGATAATTCTTGCCATTACCATAATTAAAGATATCCGTTGTGATACCATATTGGAATCCGAGGTCAGAGTCGAAACCGACAACAGGAAGAGGGCCAAAGACCCAACCTGTCTTTATGATCTCACCTTTCTCATTATATTTCTTTTCCTTTTTCTTCCCTTCGCGATTTTGAGCATAGCTTACAGTCAACAAAGACAAAGCAATAAAGAAAAACAATATTTTTTTCATAATTTAGATTTTGACATTATTCATTCCCTTCACGAAGAGCCTTATTATAACAACTCCTACAAAGAGGTTCATAAGTATCTGTTTCTCCTAGCACTACAAGTTTATCCACTTTCACTGTACGGTGAGAATACTGAGCAAGACCACCACAGCGCATACAGATGGCATGTACCTTACTTACATCTTCTGCCACAGCCATGAGAGCGGGCATAGGCCCGAAAGGCTTACCGGTATAATCCATGTCAAGTCCGGCGACAATAACTCTAACGCCCTGGTTTGCAAGCGTCTGACACACATTGACAAGTTCATCGTCAAAAAACTGAGCCTCATCTATGCCAATAACATCAACATCATTGGAATAAAATAATATTTGTGAAGCACTTTCAACAACAATAGAATGCAAAGACGATTCATTATGCGAGACGACATCTTCGTCACTGTAACGGATATCGATACTCGGCTTAAAAGTCTCAACTTTCAATTTGGCAATACGGGCACGATTCAGCCTGCGAATCAACTCTTCGGTCTTGCCTGAAAACATCGATCCACACACCACTTCTATCCAACCTTGTGTCCTGTTACGATAATCTTTTTCAAGAAACATGATTACGTATCCGTTTTTTTTATAATTTTGTTCAGTCCACAAAATTAAAAAAATATTTCAATGAACAACACAAGCATGCAGGAAAATAATGGTTTGCCACAACTGAAATCTCTGCTCAGCCGCATGATGGCACAAGTTGACTTTATGATACGTAACGACAGACCTATCAGTCAGTTAGACATAGACGTCATGATGGAAAAGACTAGAGAGTTTTATGATGTCTTATGTTGTATAAACGGCAATAAATGGAATACCCCCGGAGCTGTTTGGTCGGTAAAAAAAGACAATGATGCTTCCACTAATAATGAACATGACAATGATGAAATCTCGCAAAACGAGAAAGGGGAAAGCCATTATTATTCTCTTGACGACATTGACGAAGATGAGTCGGTTGAAGACGAAAAAGAACCGGATGAGAAAGATAATGATATCATCTTCGAATGGAATGAAGAGAAGGAAGAACCAGAGGAAAACAACAACGTATCGTTGAAAACTGAAGAAGAAGCAGGGAATAATGATACGGAAAAGACGACTAATACGATGGTGGATGAGCTTGGGATGAAGGAAGAGAGCAAGAATACGACAGAGGCGTGGGGCGAGGAAAACCAAAATCCCATCATCGAAGAGCATGAGATAAAAATAGAGATATCAACAGAAAATCCCACTGTCGAGGCAACACAACATGTAACAATTGGCGATATATTAGAAAAACAACCGGACAACAGCATTGCATCACAACTACAACGCAAGACCATCAATGACTTACGTACTGCAATAGGCATTAACGAGAGATTCCTGTTCCTCAACGACCTGTTCAAAGGAAGTATGGAGAAATACAACAAATCTCTAAGTGTCTTGAATGAGATCAACAATCTCGATGGAGCTATAATTTACATGCATGAGTTACAGGTTGAGCTGCAATGGGATGAAAACTCATTGGCATACAAGAAGTTAATGAATTTAGTAGAAAGAAGGTTTTAAAAGACTGACAGATGAAACTGTATCTTGTACCTACTCCTATCGGAAATCTTGAAGATATCACATTAAGAGCATTGCGCATCTTGCGTGACGAGGTAGATACTATATTAGCCGAAGACACGAGGACAAGTGGAAATTTGTTGAAGCACTATAACATAAGCAAAAGGATGCAGGCATTTCATCTCAACAACGAGCATCAACAGGTAGGAGCACTTGCCGAACGCATAGCTGCAGGCGAGAGAATGGCACTTGTCACCGATGCCGGCACTCCAGCCATCTCAGATCCAGGCTTTCTCCTTGTACGCGAATGTCTGCGTCTCGGTGTCGAAGTAGAGTGCCTGCCCGGTGCTACGGCATTCGTGCCGGCTCTTGTCAACTCCGGTCTTGCAGCAGACCATTTTATTTTTGAAGGCTTCCTCCCACATAAAAAAGGAAGACAGACTAAAATAAACGAAATAGTAAAATACCATTATACCACTATATTGTACGAATCACCTTTCAGACTGTTGAAAACTTTGCAGCAGCTTGCAGAAACGGCAGGACCGGACCGCCATGTCGCCGTGGCACGAGAACTTACCAAGATACATGAAGAAAATGTCAGAGGCACATTGTCAGAAGTCATAGAGTATTTTTCCAAAAAAGAAATAAAAGGTGAAATCGTCATCGTTCTTGAAGGAGCCAATCAATAAATAACGACTTTATTAAAACCGAAAATACCAAGTATTGATTCTCAAAGTTTTTAGCTGTCATCTATTTCACTTTGTACGGTTATTTTCAATAATTTCATCGCTTTCACAGCGACAAAAGCAGAGTTTAAAAATTCATGTTTTAAACATTGAAAAGTCATAAACTACATTGTAAAAACAACAATTGATAACTGTCTGTCAACATAATTTGAGAAACAAAACTTTTTTTAGTCAAATACAAACTATAATTTAACCTGTTATTATTATCTCTACTCAATTTCATTAAACATTTTACGTTAATTTTGCAGTAAAAAACACATTAGTCATGAAATTTAAAATATTGTCATTATTTATTTTTATGTGCATAATAAGTACTTCCAATGCTCAATCTTATAATGATTTATGGAAGGAGATAGACAGTTGTCTTAATAACAATCTTCCAAAATCCGCTGAAAAATATTTAGATGAGATACAAAACAGTGCATCAAAAGAAAACGACTATCATCAACTGTTGAAATGTATGCTGAAACGTTTTAAGGTTTTCGAACTGAATGATGAACAACCCATCATAACGTCCATCAACTATGCAAAAAACTACTCGAAATCATTAAATGCAATCTCCAAAGCGCTGTCAGATATCACCATTGCCGAGATGTACAACAGTTATCTCATGCGTAATCAATATATTATCGATGGCAACAAGACAACCGGCAATTCAGACGACATCAGATTTTGGGACAAAAAAACTTTTCATAAAGAGATATTGAAAGAATATGAAAATGCTTTGAAAGAATCCGATGTTTTGAAAACTACGAACATAGACTTTCTCGACGGCATTTTAGATACCGTCATCAACAACACATTAGAGCCGACTCTGTACGACTATGTAATGCACAAATATATAAATTATTTAAAAAATAATATAAACAATATTGACAATCAATATATTATCGACATATTAAAATCAAATGACATAACAACAGCACTTCTGGATAATAATGACAATGAAATAAATACCATAATACACAATTATCAGGAATTAATAACACTTAACCGCAGTAATGACCATTACGATGCTGCCATATTCAATGAAACAGAATGTTTGAATTTTCTTTATAACCTTCTCGATGAAAGTCATTCAGATGAACATCTTGCAGCATTACAATCTTTAACAGACCGTTATTCCAAAAACAATATTGCCCCAATAATCAAAGAACAAATCAATATACTTATAAAACAAATCAACAGCAACTCTGAAAAAAACGGTAATAATTACATTAAAATAATGTCATTATGTAAAGAATTAAAAGAAAAATATCCTGACAGTGAAGAAACAAAAGGTATCGATGATTTAATTGAAAACATAACAAGACCTGAACTTGGCATCGACATAGACAACATTTTGCTTCCCGGTAAAGATATAGCATTAGGATTGAACTACAGAAATATCGACAATATTCAATACAAGATTTATAAAATTAACGTAGAAGAATACTTCGAGATACCCAATCCTTCATTACTTGTCGAAAAATATAATTACTTCAATGAAAGGAAACCATATAAAGAAGGTACTATAAATCTTGTTAAAGAAGATGATTTCCGCGAACATTCGACATTAGAAGCTCTTCCTCCACTTGAAACAGGATTTTACTATATTGTCTTCCTCCCCAATGGCAACTTCGACAAAAACAACATAAACAGTACTGTTCTGCAAGTCAGCAGATTAAGTTCCTATTATTACAATGAAAACAATGGCACAGTTTTCCGTGTCGTTGACAGATTGACAGGCAAGGCAATACAAGACACTGATATACAATTATATACACAAGAATACGACTATAAGAAAAAGTCTTATGAAAAAAAATATATCGGTAATACGAAAACCGACAAAGAGGGTATTTTCAGAACTGACAAGAATTGTTATGTCATCATGTCATTAAAGGGAGACACTCTTATTTCAGAAAATTTGATTTACAATCGTCCCGTATATAAAAACAATCCTACGGAAAAGACATATTTTTTCAGTGACAGGAGAGCGTTCAGACCTGGACAGACCATTAAATTCAAAGGAGTGATGATTGAAAATAATGGTTCTGAAAAAGAACTCATAACCGGACGAGAAACAACAGTTGCAATGATTGGAGCTAATGGCGAAGTGATAACACGACAATCATATATAACAGACAGTTACGGAGCTTTCAACGGCAGTTTTGTCATTCCGGACAACATCATGAACGGTATGTTTATCATCAACAATGAGAGCGGAAACCTCTCATTTACCGTAGCAGAATACAAAAGACCTACTTTTGAGGTGACTTTCAACGACTTAACAAGTCAATATTCATTAAACGATGAAGTCAGTATTGAAGGAAAAGTCATGACATATTCCGGGAGAGCCTGTGACGGCGCCAAAATATCATACACTGTTATCAGAGAAGTTATTTTACCATACAAATTTGGAAGAATAATGTCTTTACCGGAAGAAGAACAGATAGCATTCGGTGAGACAACGACTGACAAAAATGGAACTTTCAAAATAGACTTCAAACTCATTCCACAAACGACAGCCATGCCTCAAATGATGCCACAATTCATATACAAGATTAATGTCAACGCCACCGACAAAGCCGGCGAGACACAATCGGCAATAACCCAAATATCAGCATCATACAGCAAAATAAGAATATTGTGTGACGTAAAAGAAAACATAGAAAAACACAATCTGAAAAATTATGAGATTGAGATTCTTAATAACGACGGAAAGAAAACAAATGCCACTCTTTATCGTAAGATTTACCATATAAAAGACGGAAACAAGATACGTATTGACAATAAATATGACAGAAAGACATTAAGCGAAGAACAGCTTGAAAAGATGTTTCCTTTATATGATTATTATCCTGACAAGGAAGAAGAAACCCTTGTATATGAAGATGTCATACAAGTCGATGGAAGTATGGAAGCTTTGCCGGAAGCACTCGAAAACATGCAAGACGGACGTTATGTCATGAAATTGACTTCTGTAGAAGACAGTATAGCCTCCATAAATGTTGACTTCATCCTTTACGACGAAGACAGCAGAAAGATGCCTTGTCATACTATTTTATGGGCTGAAAATGATGTAGTTACTGCGAAACCGGGACAGAAATTACAGTTTCTAATAGGTAGCTCATTTGAAAACAGCACCGTTTATATAATGATACATCATGGTGAAGAATCGAGAATTAACAAAAGTGTCAAAGTCAGCAATTCAGTAGCGGCAATAGATTATGAAGTGACAGAAAAAGACCGTGGCAGTTTAAGATTCGATGCCATCATAATACGTCACAACGAATATCGCTGTTATACACACATCATTGCCGTGCCTTACGACAACCTTGATTTAGACATTCAAATAGATGTCAACAGAGAAGTTTTGCTGCCGGGTACTTTAGAAACTTGGAACATCAGTGTCAAAGACTTTCAAGGCAAAGGCGTAAGTGCATCAATATTAGCTGATATGTATGATGCCTCGTTGGACAAAATAGAGTCAAATAATTGGAACTTCAACATAAGACCATATTTACGTAGTTTCAGCGGAATTAATTGTTCTCCATTTTTCAGGTCAACCATAAATCCTCTATTCAGTAATTTATACATATATCCTTCATGGACTTCTCTCACATCCGGAATATCATTGACACCGTTCTCAAATTATTATCTCAGAACAGCACCTATGCTGCTTTCAAAAACAACAATTGCAAAAAATAATCGTTTAAATGCTGATGAAACACAATCGGAATATGTCATTTCCGACAGTAGTATGTCTGTCGAAGAAGAAAAATCTTATAATGAGGTTTCAAGTAATGTAAGAGACAATTTCGAAGAGACAGCATTTTTCTATCCTTCCATCATCAGTGATGCCGACGGTAATGCATCTATCAGTTTCACAATGCCGGATGCTTTGACACGGTGGAGACTCATGATGATGGCATATACCAAAGATCTGAAATCAGGTATTATAAATCAATATTTTACCACCTCCAAACCTGTGACTATCAAAGCCAACATGCCACGTTTCTGTCGTCATGGCGACACTTTGAAGATATCTGCCATAGTTGCCAACAACAGTGAGGAAACCATCAAGCCATCAGTAAAACTTGATATTTACGATGCTTTGAATATGAAACCGTTATCATTATTGACGTCAGTATCTAATCCGGACATACCCGAGATAGAAGCAGGTGGGAGTCAGGCTGCCGAATGGGAAATTGCAATTGATGACAAACACAGTCTCCTTGTTCTGCGTTTCACTGTCAGCACTGAAGGATTTTCCGATGCCGAACAGCATCTTTTGCCGGTACTTGACTCCAAAGTACTTCTCACTCAAACACTTCCCATTACTGTCATGCCTAACAGCCAAAGTACCATCAACCTTGAAAAAATGAAACGACGCAAAGATGAACAAAACATCTCTGCCACATTGAATTTCAGTGCCAATCCGGTATGGTATGCCGTCCTTGCACTGCCTTATCTCCACGACATCAACGACCAATATACCGAAACTACATTTTACAAGTTATATACCAACAGCTTATCCGTATTCCTCGCAAGCAAGACACCAAATCTTGTCAATTATATCAAGACATGGAAGGTAGATTCCCCTGAAACGCTGTTGTCACAACTTGAAAAAGACAAAGAGCTGAAAAACATAATGTTACAAGAGACACCATGGGTTATTGATGCTAAAAACGAGAGTGCACAACGTGCCCGCATCGCTGCCCTGTTCGACATCAACACCATAAACAATGAACTTAATGTCTCTATAAACAAACTGCTTGAAACACAAACGGTTAATGGCGGTTGGGCATGGATAGAAGGCATGCCGGAGAACAAATATGTTACCTCTTATATATTGTCAGGTCTCGGCAAGATGAAAAATATTGGTGTCATTGACAGTTTTAACGAAAACGACAAAAATAAAATAAATAAAATATGTGAAAATGCATGCAGATACCTGTATAACGAGTTGGTTTACGCCTACAACAAACTCAGTGAAAAGGAGAAGAATAACCTTCATGTAAGGGACAACACGCTGTCACAACTGTATGCCCTCAGTTTCTTTGACGACGGGACAGCTGGCATAGAAGCCAGGACAGTGAGAGACAATTACATCACTGCATTAAAGAAAGATTGGAAAGACCTTGACATAACATCACAGGCACAAGCTGCCTTAATATTGTGGCGTAATGGAGACAAAAACACGGCAGGGTTGATTGTCAAATCATTGAGCGAGCGTGCACAACATAATGAACTCGGCATGTATTGGCGTAACAGTAATACTTCCACACAGGCACAAATCATGGAGGCTTATAACGAGATTGGATATAATGCTGAAGAGATGGAACAGATGAAACTGTGGCTTCTGACACAAAAAAGGAGCAACATGTGGGAAAACAACCGGTCAACAGTGGATGCCATATATGCATTGTTGATGAATGGTGAAGATATGTTCAACGATGGAAATGTAAGCCTGAGCGGGGGCAATATTAATGTTGAGGGCAGCGAAGGGGAGGCGGGGACAGGATTCATAACAAAAACATGGACAGGTAACGAGATCGACAATTTAAACACGATAACGGTAAACAACGACAGTCCACATATAGCATGGGGCGGTATGTTCCGTCAATATCTGGTCCCTGCAGACAAAGTCAAAGCGGCAGACAATAGTCTCACTATAAATCGCAAATATTATATAGAACGCTACTCTGTCGATGGGACAAAGCTTATTCCTGCAGAACAAGAAACAGTGAAAGAAGGCGATATTCTCGTCGTTCAGCTTACGGTCAAATGCAAACAAGACATGGAATTTGTAGTACTTAATGACATGTATGCTGCCTGCTTTGAACCTGAAGAACAGATATCTTCTTATAAATACAACAATGGACTGTATTATTATTTCTCTCCTTCAGACAGTAATGTCACTATGTATTTCAATACATTACCCAAGGGTGAATATCAACTGTATTACAAGGTTTATATAACAAGAGAAGGTTATTTCAATGCAGGTTTTGCCGACATTCAGTGTCTCTATGCACCGGAATTCAGAGCCTATTCAAAAGGCGAAAACATAATCGTAAAATGATAAGCATTAACAAAAAAGTTAGTAATGTGTGAAGCGAACACCCCAAAAGTAAGACAAAAAACTTTTGGGGTCAACTTATATTTATATTTCTGACAAAACGTGCAGGATTGCCTACAACAATGGCATTGTCGGGAACATCTTTAGTCACTACGGAACCGGCACCTACAATTGCATTCTCTCCAATAGTCACTCCGGGCAATATAATTGCACCACCGCCTATCCAAGCATTACGTCTTATCAATATGGGTGATGCCATTACATTATGCCTTGTTATCGGGTCTTCAGGATGATTCTCCGTCAGTACCTTTACACCAGGACCAATAAAAACATCATCTTCAACGGTAATACCTCCTCTGTCAAGGAAAGTACAGCCAAAATTGATAAAAACACCCTTCCCAACTTTGGTAAATTTGCCAAAAGCAGTATAAAAAGGAGGAAACATACGTACAGAAGAATCTAACTTAATACCCCATATCTGTTCAAGCAAATGACGTACTTTTTCGGCAGTATGAGAACCTGTGTTCAACTCGCTAACAAGAGAAAGTGTTTTCTCAAATTCATAATAAAGACTATGATAATCAGGGTCATCCTCGAATATCAACTCACCACGTCTCATTCTTTCAATAATATCGCTCATCAATATGTTTTTTTGCAAAAATAAACCCTGACAAAGGCTCATAATGTATATACATTATTGAAAAAACAACCATTTTTACAGATTTACACTATAAATAGTCAATAATTTAAGATATACTCATGATAGTTGAAGAAAAAACAAAATGAAAACAACTTATAAATATTTGAATTACAAAAATTATTCTGATATAACCATATATAATATCACAAAAAATGGAATATCTGAAAAACAATGGAGTTGCCGATGTCAAAAAAACGCTGTCTAAATTTCAAAATTTTTCGACAGCGTTTTTCATCATCTTATTCAGTCAGCAAATCATTTACGAAACCAACGTTTCTTTTTATCGTGTTCATTATCATAATAACCAGAACCGTAGCCATATCCGTAACCGTAGCCATATCCATAACCATAACTGTAAGTACCATAACCATAACGATACCCATAATGTCCTTGGTAACGAATACCATTGATAACAACAGAAAGATTGACACCTCTGTTTTCAAGGTTATTGACAATTGCCTTGAAAGCATTTTTATTTGTTACTCCTTGTCTTACAACAAAAGTCGTTACATCGACACGTTTAGTCAACAAGATAGCGTCGGTTACCAAAGCAAGAGGGGCTGTATCGACAATGATATAGTCATATCTTTCTCTTAATTCTTTAAACAGTTGGTCTGTACGTTCTGATGCAATAAGTTCTGCCGGATTAGGCGGAATAGGACCGGCAACAGCAATATCCAAACTTTGCAACTTACCGGAAGGCTGAATGATATCATCTAATGATGCTCTATTAGCAAGATATGATGATACACCAACCTTATTGCTTAAACCAAACTCTTGATATAGTTTTGGTTTTCTCAAATCCAACCCTATCAAAATAGTTTTCTTCCCATAAAGAGCATAAATCGAAGCCAAATTAATAGAAATGAATGTCTTACCTACGCCGGACATGTCGCCGGTAACAAGAACTACATTTTTATCCTTACTCTTCACCATATACTCAAGATTTGTTCTCATTGCTCTAAATGTTTCTGATATTGGTGAATTGGGCTTATCAATAACAAAAGTTTCAGAAACAGCATCTACCACAGGTACCTGACCGATAATAGGAGCATCAGTTGCATTTTCGACATCTTTTCTCTCCATAAGTTTCACATTGAAAAATTCTTTCAAAATGATAAAAAGAGCCGGAATCAAAAGTCCTAAAACCAAGCCGATAAGATAATTAATTTTTGTATTGGGAGATACTATTGTAGTCAATGCAACTCTTGCAAAATCAACTATTTCGCTGTCAGCAGTATTACTTGCCATAACGATCTGTGCTTCAGAACGTTTTTGCATGAGGAAATTATACAAATTATCATTATATGCAAATTTTCTCTCATATCCAAGTAATAAACGTTGTGAATTAGGAAGTTCCTTAACTTTAACTGAGGCCTCATTGACTTTGACATCTATTTCTTCCATTGTCATTTGGGCATTGGATATCATATTATTGATATTTTCCAACAATGCAGTTTTTGTTTGAGTTATCTGTTCATCAATAGATTGAACAGCAGGACTTTTCTCTGTAGAAGTAAGTAGTTGTATGGATTTTTCGGCAGATAATTCCACAAGAGTACTTACCAACTTATTCAACAAAGGGTCCTGAATACCCATGGCACTCGGAGCAATAAGTTTATCTACATCATTAATATTATCTTCAACATATTTTTTAAGATTCATATAATATTTCAAGTTGAGGTCCACTTCTCCTCGCTGTTGTTCGAGTGCTTTAAGATGATTGAACAACTGAGTTGCTTGGGCGTCAAGATTCATGAAATCGTTACCTTTCTGGAAATTCTGCAAATCGAACTCTGCTTTACTCAAAGAGTCTTGAATACCCATCAATTGTTCATCAATAAACAAGATAGTATTTTCAGATACTCTGTTTTTAAGTTCGAGTTCTCTATTGACAAATTCTCTAAGCAGCTGATTCAGATAATTTGTAATTTTCTGCGGATGATTGCCGCGAGCAACCACATTTACAACAGTTGCATTTTTAGTAGATGGAGTAACCGTAATATTTCCCATACTTTTAATAAGTGAAAGATAATCATTTATACGAAAACTCAAATCAACTTCACTTATTTCATCTGTATTATAATTGCCATTAAGAACTATTCTGAATTTATTATACCCGTTATCAACAGTATCACCAAAGAAAACTGTATCTACGAATTTCATCTCCGGTTGTTTTATCTTCACCACATATTCATCGGCAGTAAAATTATAGTATTTCTGGTTCTTCCCTATGTCAGCCGTCAAGACATATCTTGAATTATCCAAGAATTTAACGCCATATTCTACACCTACCAACTGATAAACATTATCGTCAAATTCCACTGTAAACGGATTATCCATATACAACTCTGCTTTAGCGACTCTGCCTTTGACATAATAAGACACCTCGAAATCAAGATTTTTAATAGCCCTTTCTTTCAAAAGAAACGATTGAAGAATGGCAATTTGATTATCAACATTACCGGCATTTCTAAAACTCATGCCTGTTATCATGGCTGTAGGGTCTATACCAACAGTTTGTTCTTTAATATACAAATATGCCTGAGTCTGATACACACGACTTGTATATCTGTTATAAACATAACTAACAGCCAATCCGGCACAACCGAATATAACAAACAAATACCAATAACTCAAAAATTTGATAATCCAATTTTTAAGATCTATGCTGTCATTATCATTTTGGGCATACATTCCATTATTTTGTTTATTTATTTCTTCCATATACTACTTTTATTTAATTATTTTTTAACATAAACAAAAATGAATGTCAAGCATGTCAGGAGAAGTGATGTTGCAGAAATGAGAGTAGAATATGGCATGCTCGTAAAACCGTATCTCTTTATCTTCAAAGGCTCGACATAAATCACATCGTTAGGTTTCAAATAATAATTAGGTGATGACAGCACATCAGCATCATTTAGATTTATACGCTCTATTTGCGAACCGTCCGGTGTCTGATGAATAATTTTAATATTCTTCTTATTTGCATAATCAGTAGCATTACCTGCCATTGCAATAGCCTGAAAAATATTTATATCAGACTGATATACTTGATATTGACCCGGTCTGTTTACTTCACCAAGAACAGTAAGGTTAAAAACACCCAATTTGACATATACAGTAGTTTCTTTAAGATATTCCCCTATTATTTCCTGTATCTTAGCTTGAATCTCATCAACTGTCAGATCTTTAACGAATACTTTGCCGGCAAACGGAAATTCAATATTGCCATCATCACTTACAGTATAAGCATTAAGATAAATAGCAGGGTTGCCACTTGAATACTGTGTTGAAGAAGTAGCTGACATCGCCTGGTTGGCCCCTGTAAACAACTTTGCAAAGTTTTCATCGACACTCGCCACTCTGATAAAAAGATTATCTCCGGGTTGAACCTTATAATCAAAGGTTCTTTCATTTTGATAAACGATTGACACTCCCGTACTGTCATTCAACATCTGTTCATGTTGCAGATACAGTATTTTATCTTGTGAGACACAAGATGTCATTAACGATGCTATCACCGTGAGAACCAAAAATAATAATGTAATATACTTTCTCATATTTAACTGTTTTTCTTATTTTTAATCATTATTGTCTGATGCCTTAATCTTAAGGCTGATAATACCGCAAAGAGGATCTTTGGGATATTTGTTTTCTATTTTAAATTGATAATCTCCTTTTTCTCCAAAAGTCATTTTACTGATAAGAGGCAAATTGAAAGTATAGCAACCATTTATCTTCTCAGATTTCCAATTGCCATCTTTATCTTTCAAATTAAAAGAATAATCTCTTGAACGTGAACCGCCTTCCGGAGTCTTTATTGTCATATTGATTTTAAAAGAACCATCATCTTGATGATTGGGATATTTACTCGGATAATCATCATTAACTACAACTTCAAGGATCACATCAGCCGTCATGGGTGCTTTTCTAACTTCATAAAATGCTGTTAGATAATCAAATCTGCCCCATGTCTCACCCTGAAATTTAGTACTTATAATAATATCATCTTGCTTTTTTGAACAAGACATCATTAGAATCATAAACACTAATATCGACAATGATTTAACACAACGAACCATAGCTTTAAAATACAATTATACAATTTTTTGCAAAAGTATTACTTTTTTACCAACTAAACAAACAAATAACGATATTTTTTCTATTTTTGTGTTTTTATTTATGAAACTTTTGTAAAAGCATAAATTCATGCAAGATGATTAGAAAGAACCCCAACTATTCTTCACGTCAATATGTTGTTATAGGCATATTTTCTATTATAACAACAATTTTACTTGCAAGATTGTTTTACATACAGATTATCAGTCAAGATTACAAAAAGGACAATACTGTAAGGCACATCACTTTATATCCTTCGAGAGGCAGAATAATAGATCGTAACGGCAAGGTTTTGGTATATAACGATGCTATTTACGATTTAATGGTTGTTCCAAGAGCTGTTAAAAAAATCGACACCGTTTCTTTTTGTAACTTACTCAATATCGACAAGGATACATATATCAATGAGCTTAAAAAAGCAAGACGTTATTCCTCTTTCAAGCCTTCTGTTTTCATATCGCAATTGACAAAAGAAGAATACGGCAAAATTGCCGCTGTACTCTATAAATATCCAGGTTTTTACTTTCAGATACGTTCAATAAGAAGTTACAACTATCCAATTGCTGCTCACACTGTCGGAAACATTGGAGAAGTAAGCCGTCAGGACCTTGAAAATGACAGTTATTACAGCATTGGCGACTTCATTGGTAAATCCGGCATCGAAAGTTACTATGAAAAAGAATTGAGAGGAAAAAAAGGCGTACGGCTTATCGTCGTTGACGTTCATAATAGAGAGAAAGAGAGTTTCATGGATGGCAGATATGACACTCTACCTGTTGCCGGCAAAGACATTATCTTAGGTTTAGATGCTGATTTACAAAAATATGGTGAATATCTTATGAATAATAAGAGCGGTTCTATCGTAGCTATTGAACCTTCTACAGGTGAGGTATTAGCTATGATATCCGCCCCTACATATAACCCGACAGACTTGGTTGGACGTAAAAGAAGCGACAGTTATCAGAGACTTCTTGATGACAGTTTGCGCCCATTGATAAACAGAGCTGTCAACGGCACTTATCCTCCGGGGTCAACCTTCAAAACAATCAACGCTTTGATAGGTCTGCAAAGCAAAGCCGTCAACACCACAACAAAATATATATGCAACGGTCCGGAAAGTTCACCAATAAAATGTACTCATTATCATCATTCTCCCGTCGGACTTATCGACGGCTTAGAAAATTCGTGCAACCCGTATTTTTGGAATGTCTATCAAGATATGTTGAACTCATATCGTTTCAAGAATGTAAAACAAGGATATCAATTTTGGTACGATTTGGTACTTCAATTCGGGTTGGGTACATCTTTCAAAACCGATATCGCTTCCAACTCTTCAGGAAATATTCCCGACACCAATTATTTCAACAAGTTATACCGTGGTGTATGGAATGCCATGACGGTCAGATCATTAAGCATTGGACAAGGTGAATTGCTTGTTACTCCGCTGCAATTGGCAAATATGGCAGCTGCCATAGGCAACGAAGGGTTTTATTATCCGCCTCATTATATTAAAAGATTTGAAGACGGCAGCATGAACGACAGTATCTATCATAAAGTGACAATAGATATCGACAAGGCATATTTTAAAAATGTCAAAGAAGGCATGCGAAATGTTTTTGAAGGCAACAGAGGAACTGCGAGGTTTTATCGCATCGACAGCATCACTGTAGCCGGCAAGACCGGCACTGCAGAAAACCCTCATGGATTAGACCATTCCATAATAATGGCTTTCGCTCCTATTGACAACCCTCGTATTGCCATTGCCGTGATAGTTGAAAATGCAGGATTCGGTTCTTCTTGGGCAGCTCCTATAGCAAGTCTTATGATAGAAAAATACATCAAAGGTTATGTAACAAGACCTGAAATAGAAGAAAGAGTTGTTAAATTTGAAGATATAAAATAATGAGTATAAAAAACACCATAGGAAAAATAGATTGGATGTTGCTGTTATTGTATTTGATCTTACTTGTAGTGGGTCTTATAAGTATCTATGCTGCAGCTTTCAATGAGAATCACACCGATATATACGACCTCACACAAAACTATGGCAAACAACTTTTATTCATAGGAATAAGTTTATTTACCGGATTCGTCATTTTAATGATCGATGCAAAATTTTTCAACACTTTTGCTTATTTGTTTTACGGATTGTCTATATTTTTACTGTTATTCGTATTAGTTTCAGGAACAACTATTGCAGGTTCAAAATCATGGATACAACTCGGAATTTTTTCTTTTCAGCCGTCTGAACTTGCCAAATTTACCACTGCTTTGGCTGTAGCTCATTATCTCGGCAAAAATGACACTGACTTTTCAAAAATAAAAACAAAACTCATAGCTTTCGGATTAGTATTATTGCCAATGTCATTAGTACTTTTACAAGGAGATGCCGGTTCTGCATTAGTTTTCCTTGTATTCCTATTGGTATTTTATAGAGAAGGAATGACAGGACTTATATTAGTAATCGGACTTGTGGCAATAATATTATTCTTATTGACAATTTTCTTTTCCAAATGGTATGTCATTATCGGTGTTTCTGTTATCACAATAGCAGTATCTTTTATTATTGGCAATTTAAAGAAAAACATATTAAAAATAATAGGTGTTTACTCTTTAATAGTAATTTTTGTTTTAGGAGTCAATTTTGCATTCAATAATATATTGAAACCGCATCAAAGAAACCGTATCAATGTTATCTTGGGAATAGAGAAAGACACTAAAAATGTAGGATACAATTTAAATCAGTCATTGACAGCCATTGGGTCAGGCGGATTGACCGGTAAAGGTTTTCTACAGGGAACCATGACGAGATACAAATATGTACCTGAACAACATACCGATTTCATATTTTGTACCATTGGGGAGGAAGGCGGATTTTTAGGAGTGACTATAGTCCTTTTATTATACTTGGCATTTTTCATCAGGATAATAGTATTGGCAGAACGGCAAAGGTCGGTATTCAGTAGAATATATGGATACGGAATAGTGTCAATTTTATTTTTCCATTTTACCGTCAATATTGCCATGACAATAGGATTAATGCCTGTAATAGGGATACCATTGCCTTTTCTCAGTTACGGAGGTTCCAGTTTATTGATATTCAGTATTATGATATTCGTTTTCCTAAAACAGGATGCCAACAGAATGAATATTCTGTAATTATTTCATAATAATTAAAAATGATAAATCCCCGTCAATTGACTATCAGGGGATATTAAAACTAAAAATATCTTTTTTATTATGTAAGAATATACTATCTTGCAACATTTATTCCGAGTGAGATATTCAATCCCAATGCTGTATTGACAAGTGCGCTATCCAATTGAACTAAATTAGGCTTAGCAATAGCATCTTTAAGAGGTACGGAAATGAAATTCGGATGACGATAAGACACCATATTGCCATACTCCTTATTAAGAACCATTTCAAAAGCCTTGACGCCAAACTGTGAGGCGAGGACACGGTCGTATGCTATCGGGACGCCTCCACGTTGAAGATGTCCTAATGTCGTTTCACGCATATCATGTTTAAAACCAGCAGCTTTCATCTGGCGGACAAACTCCTGACCTATGCCTCCGAGTTTCACGTTCTCATAACCTATTTCATTACTCACCTCGAAAATCTGCTGTCCATCCTTAGGTCTTGCACCCTCTGATATCACCACAACAGCGAATCCCCTGTCAAATTTGAAACGTTCTTCGAGACGAGCCTTTACAATATCAATGTCATAAGGAAATTCCGGGATAAGACATACCTCCGCACCTCCTGCCACTGCCGCATTAAGAGCTATCCATCCTGCATCGCGCCCCATGACTTCCAAAACAAAAACTCTATTATGACTTGCTGCGGTAGTGACAAGCTTATCGACAGCCTCTGTAGCCACCTGCACTGCAGTCTGAAAACCGAAAGTGCTGTCAGTCATCGACAAATCATTATCTATTGTTTTGGGTACACCGATAATGTTAAGACCTTTTTCATAAAGACGTTGTGAAATACGTTGTGAGCCGTCGCCACCTATGTTTATCACACAGTCGATACCCATATACTGCAATTTACGTATCATCTCATCGGATCTGTCAACTACAGACCATGTACCATCATTATTTTTCACCGGCCATGAGAACGGACCTCCTTTGTTGGTAGTTTCCAATATTGTACCACCACGAAAATGAATACCACGTACTGTCTCCGGAGTCAGTCGTACCACTTCGGTAGGTTCCCAAAGGACTCCGTTAAAAGCCTGAATACTTCCAAGGACTTCCCAATCAGACTCTTGAGAAGCTCTTTTGACGATAGCCCTGATAACAGCATTAAGTCCCGGACAATCGCCACCACCTGTTAATACAAGTACTCGTTTCATAATACATCTTTTTTATGTTAACGATTACCAACGTTTATTGTTTCAAATCCAATTTAATTTGAAGTTCCTCCAACTGTTCTTCGGAAATGGGAGACGGAGATTCAGCCATCATATCGCGCCCCATATTGTTTTTTGGGAAAGCTATAAAATCGCGTATGCTGTCCTGCCCTCCGAACAAAGCACAAAGACGGTCGAAGCCGAAAGCCAATCCGGCATGCGGAGGTGCTCCATATTCAAAAGCATTCATGAGAAAACCAAACTGTTCTTTTGCTTTCTCCTCAGTAAATCCAAGAGTACGGAACATTTTACCTTGAAGATTACTGTCGTGGATACGTATGGAACCGCCGCCAACCTCTACTCCATTAAGCACTATGTCATAGGCATTGGCTCTTATCTTACCCCATTGTGTCTCATCTTCCAAAAGATATTCATCTTCCGGCTTTGGCGCAGTAAACGGGTGATGCATGGCATAATAACGCTGTGTTTCTTCGTCCCATTCCAAAAGAGGAAAGTCCACCACCCAAAGAGGCTTGTAATTTTCAGGGTTCCTAAGCCCTAATTGATTGCCCATCTCAAGACGAAGAACATTGAGTTGTGTCCTTGTCTCCATTGCTTTACCTGAGAGTATCAAAAGCATATCGCCCGGTTTTGCCTCAAAACGGTCCAACCATATTTTAAGGTCATCGGAAGTATAAAACTTATCTACAGAAGATTTTACTGTTTCATCCTCATTATATTTTACATAAACAAGACCTTTTGCTCCTACCTGAGGACGTTTGACAAAATCAGTGAGAGCATCTATTTGTTTACGTGTATAACCGGCACAGCCTTGTGCATTGATACCTACCACCAATTCAGCATCATCGAAGACAGGAAAGTTTTTGCCTTTGACAAGATCTGTCAATTCGACAAATCTCATTCCAAAGCGTATGTCAGGTTTATCACTACCATAATATTTCATGGCATCGTGCCAGGTAATACGCGGAAACTGTTCAAACTCAATGCCTTTTACCTCTTTGAAAAGATGTTTTACAAGACCTTCGAACATATTCAGAACATCATCTTGTTCCACAAACGACATCTCGCAATCTATTTGTGTAAACTCCGGTTGACGGTCAGCACGCAGGTCCTCATCACGGAAGCATCGCACTATCTGGAAATAACGGTCAAAACCAGCCACCATGAGAAGTTGTTTAAATTGTTGAGGCGACTGTGGAAGTGCATAAAACTCACCGGGATTCATTCTTGAAGGCACGACAAAATCCCTCGCCCCTTCAGGTGTCGATTTTATCAGACAAGGTGTCTCTATCTCCAAAAATCCATTGGAAGAGAGATAATTACGAGTCTCTATTGCCATGTTATGGCGAAGAATTATATTATTTTTCAGAGGATTACGTCTCAAGTCAAGATAACGGTACTTCATACGCAATTCATCTCCTCCATCAGACTTGTCTTCTATAGTAAAAGGAGGTATTTTACTTACTGTTAAGATATTTATCATCTGTACTTTAATCTCAATATCACCTGTTGGCATATTGGGATTTTTACTCTCACGTTCTATTACCACACCTTTAACCTGAATGACATATTCACGTCCGAGACTACGTGCTTTCTCTATCACTTCCGAAGATGTTACACCTTCCTGCATGAAAAGTTGTGTTATGCCATATCTATCTCTTAAATCTATCCATAACAAGGTTCCCTTGTCGCGGACACGTTGCACCCAACCGCTCAATGTCACTTCTTTACCGACATCGGCAAGTCTAAGTTCTCCGCATGTATGTGTTCTATACATAATTCAATATTATTTCCTGCAAAAATAACGTTTTTTTAAAAACAAGATAATAAAAGTTGATAATTTTTAAGGACTATGAGCATAGAAAAAGCCGTTAAACACTCGAGTTCTTCAATACTTTATTTGGAGACATCTGCAAAGATATTCATCACACAGTTTTTACAGTCGAACTCTATTCTGAAACTGCCGACATCATTTTTCAATATTAAAGGTGTTGCAGGTTTTCCTGTCTCTCGACAACACATTCCGTTGGCATAACGAATACAATGTTTAGTAGTCATTACTTTCAACAGTGAAGAAGGCATTCGTTTTTCCACACCGTATTGAATATCTTTAACACCATGATTCTCATAAAATTTTAGTGCCTCATCATTTATAATGTTAGATAAATAGTCAACATGATCACAAGAATAAGGATAATCATTATCGTATGAATTTCTTAAAATCCTGTTTTCAATATGATTACTGACAAGATAACTTTTAACTGCATCAACAAGAACACGTTTCATATTACCAAGTACAGAAGCAGGTATAAAATACGTCTCGGACATGTCAAGGACAAATTCCTTAATGTTAAAAGGAGTATCTCCCCATTGTGTTGCCTTACGGCGTATATTATCTGTCGCAGCACTTTTATTGTCTGCAATTATCTTTTTTGTAGGGAAAGACATCGTAATATCATGTAAATCACCATAATAAAATCCGACACTCATAGAATAACCGTTGTCTGTATCGAAAAGTCGTAGTTTAATATCTATCTTACGACAATTCTTAGACTGTTCCAAAGATTTCATCCGGACAGGATCTGAGTTTCTATATATATCCGTACCTTTGGTGACAGGTCTCATCTGATTAGGTATAACTGTTTTACCATCAACGCCATTGACAAGGAAACCTTGAATCTGACGGTCTTTATCTATAAAACACAAACCATCGCCATTATGAAGAGTCTTGGATGTCATAACTGTCAATGAGTTACGTCCCACATTCGTTACTTTACCAATATATTCTCCCATAGACTTGGGACTATATGGAGAATCTATATCTTTTTGACGACCGTTCAAAAAATAGTCTGAAAAACCACGTGAAAAAGATTTTTCCAAAGAAGGAATGAATGTGAAAAAAGAGTTGCCTCGTGAACTGCGTACATATTCCGAATCAGAATCCAAAACATCATCAATGGCTTTACGATAATATGCGGTGGTATTCTTGACATAATCTATATCTTTCAACCTGCCTTCTATCTTGAACGACGATATTCCGGCATCCATAAGAGACCTTATATTTTTACTGTTGTTAAGGTCTTTTAATGAAAGAAGATGTTTGTTTTTTATCAATAAAGAATCATTTTCATCAACAAGGTCCCATGAGAGACGACAAGGCTGAGCACAAGCTCCTCTGTTGGCACTACGGCCACCTATATAATAACTCATATAACACTGACCACTGTAACAAACACATAATGCACCATGAACAAAAAACTCAAGAGACACATCGGTATTGTCGCTAATTTCTTTTATTTCATTGATTGTCAATTCACGAGCCAAAACAACCTGAGAAAAACCCATTTTTTCAAGAAATTTTACTTTCTCAACAGTATTGTTATGACATTGTGTGCTTGCATGCAATGCTATTGGAGGCAAATCCATCTGCAACAATGCCATATCTTGAATTATCATCGCATCCACACCTATATTCCAACAATCGCAAACTATTTTGCGAGCCTGTTCCAACTCATTGTCAAACAAAAGAGTATTTAATGTTACATATACCTTGGCATCATACAATGCAGCATATTTGCAAAGTTTTTCAATATCGGCAATTGAATTGACAGCCTTTTCACGAGCTCCGAAAACCGGACCTCCTATATAAACGGCATCGGCTCCATGGTCGATAGCGGCTATACCTGTTTCTACATTCTTTGCCGGTGACAACAATTCTATTTTTTTCATAACCTGCTGCATTAAAACGGCAAATATCAGTAATTTTTCATTTCTGTCAAACCAAAAAACAATAATTTACTTTCTTCCAATATAAAATGACTCTATCTTTGTCTGTTAAACTTATTTTAATCCGTGTTAATAAATTTTATAACGAAGTGATAAAAAATTAACAGATTGAAAAGTGACAACATATCTTAATGTCATTACAAATAGACATCATAAAAATTTCTTCCTGCGAAATTGGTCATCATATCACGAAAACGGGTAAGTCGTATCTTAACAAGTAGAATTATTTTTGTATTATAGAAACCAATAATTACATGTCATGAAAAAAATCGTAATTACATTGATGGCAGTAGCATTATCAGCTGTCATTATCATACTGATAATCATTAATAAAAACAATAATATGGAGACAATAACAATGACAGAAGAATGGGACAAGGTATTTCCCGAGAGCGATAAAGTCGAACATTCGAAAGTAACTTTCAAGAATCGTTACGGCATCACATTAGTCGCCGATATGTATATTCCCAAAGATGCGACTGGCAAATTGGCGGCTATCGCCGTGTGTGGTCCTTTTGGAGCTGTCAAGGAGCAAGTATCGGGACTTTATGCACAGACATTGGCAGAACGCGGATTTCTCACCATAGCCTTCGACCCGTCATTCACCGGTGAGAGCGGTGGAGAACCACGTTATGTGGCATCGCCAGACATCAACACCGAAGATTTCTGTGCAGCAATCGACTTTCTTTCGACATACGACAAAGCAGACAGTGAACGTATCGGCATCATAGGTATATGCGGATGGGGTGGATTTGCACTTAATGCTGCCGCCATTGACACCCGTATCAAAGCCACTGTAACATCTACCATGTATGACATGAGCCGCGTAAATGCCATGGGTTATTTTGACTCGGTAAATGAAGAACAGCGTTATGAAATGCGTAAACAACTTAACAATCAACGTACGGAAGATTATAGAAACGGATTCTTCAAACGTGCAGGCGGGGTCGTTGACCCACTGCCGGATGATGCTCCGCAATTTGTGAAAGACTACCACCTATATTACAAAACACCACGCGGATATCATCAACGTTCGCTAAACTCCAACGACGGCTGGAATGTCACATCATCGTTGTCTTTCATGAATATGCCAATTCTTTCATATAGTGACGAGATACGCAGTGCGGTACTTATGTTACATGGCGAGAAAGCTCATTCACGCTATTTCAGTGAAGATGCCTTCAAGAAACTAAAAGGCGACAACAAAGAACTTATGATAATTCCTGGTGCATCACATGTTGACCTTTATGACAACATCGACGTCATTCCTTTTGACAAGATAGAAAACTTTTTCAATGTCTATCTGAAATAAGAACTTATCATCAATTTATGTGTTGCGCCCGCCATCTTGTAATATTAAAAAGGTGGCGGGCGCAACAGTATCATATTTTAAAATCGACACTTCATACACTGACAATGTCATTTTAATATTATCTTTGCAACAATTTTAACTAAAATTCACAATGATGAAAAGAGTATTTTTAGCAATAGCGACAATTCTAATGATGTGTTCAACATCATCAGCACAATGGGTAAGCCCCGGTGACGGCAGTGTCTTTACCATGTCAACACTCGTCGAACAAAGCAACGGCGCAGTGACACAAGAAGGGAACAATTCTTTTACAGTGTCTCAGGATATCACCATCTCTGCCAACGACAAACTCGTCATTGACAATGAGTTGTCAGAAATAAACATTGGCGAAGTGCTTGTGACTATTGCAGGCTCTTTGCAATGCAATAACAACAACATCGTAAATGTAAAACCTGTTGATGGTTGTCATTATAGTTTTCGTTTTGAAAATGCCGCCGACAATATTTTGAATAAAATATCATTCACCGGAGGTGACGGCATACAAATCCTCGAAAGCGATATTGTCATCAGCTACTGCGAATTTTCCGGATTTAGTACCGGATATACCTCTTCTGCCATCAACATACACAAATGCGACCCTCTAATAGAGAATTGCTATTTCCACGACAACGAAGGAGCTGCCATAGGTTCCGGAGCCAATATCAACGGCTCTCCCGTTATCATAAACAATACGTTTTACAACAACGTCACCGCCAATACCAATCATCCTCAAATCAATCTCGGACCGGGCGGCAATGATACTATCTTCATTATCAACAACATCATTGAAGGACTCAACAGCAACATGTCGGGCGGCATCTCCATAGCAGACCTTACCAACAGCGGGACCACCAAAGTACGCATGAGCGGCAACACCATTATTAACAACAGATACGGATATAATCAACAAGGTTTCAATATCTCATCTGTAATCGACAACAACATTTTCACAAACAACAATCTGGAAACCAACCCTCAACAAGGTGGCAGCGGCATAAGCATCTACGGCATGGATAACAACTGCAAAGCCAAGATACGCAACAACATCATCAGTGGTAACCTGTGGGGTATCACTTCAATATATTACAATGAGATAGACCTCGGCACTGAAAACGACCCGGGTAACAACATCTTCTACGGTAATGGTAATAACGATACTCTTTATGCCTTGTATAACAACAGTTTCAGTGATATCAACGCCATTGGCAACTATTGGGGAGACAACGACCCGGATTTTGCTGCTTTGGTGATTATCGACAATGACGACAACTCGGGTCTCGGGAAGGTCAACTATTTGCCAATCAAAGAACTATATCCAAAATTTTTATCTTTCAATGTCATGAAAGACAATAACAACGGATTGTCTCAGGATTATTACGGCGTAATTGACGAGGAAACACATACTGTGACTTTAAACCTTGTCAACGAAACAATTTCCATGAACAATGTCATCGTCGATTTTGAAGTAAGTCTTGGTGTTACAAGTGACATAGAATCCGGTACTGCCATGGATTTCTCAAACACCACCCAGACAATAATATTAAATACTCCTCACAACGAAAGTCAGGAATGGACAATAATACTCAACAATACTCTCGGTGTTGAGGAATCTGTCACTAAATCTTTCAATATCTATCCCAATCCATCTAACGGGAAATTTATCATAGAAAATATTGATGAATCTTCAACAGTAAGTATCATTTCGTTGGAGGGCAAAGTGTTACATGTATCCAAAAACAATGGTATGATAAATTGTGACTTACCTGCGGGACTGTACTTTATTAAGATAAATGACAACAAAAACGAAAAAATACAGAAACTTATAATTATCTGATTATAAAGACATTATCACTACAAATATAAAAAGGATATCACTTCATTTTAGAAATGATATCCTTTTTATTCATAAATCATTAATTCTGCAATTCAGATATGCCAAACAGGAAAATACAATAACAAAACTTTTGACATTCAACAATTAATAATAATTATCCAAAAACATAACCTATAACTTTTACCTGAACAGTTTTTCAACATCCTGGACAGCATCCGGCAATGCCAACACCACCACTCTGTCTTCCGGTTCTATCTGGAAATTTCCTGTAGCAATGAAACTATCCTCACCTCTTATAATACCACCTATAATAGCACCTTCCGGCATTTTAAGTCTGTTGATTGGTCTGTTTGTCACCGATGAACCGTCGCGTACCACAAATTCCATCATGTCGGCATCAATACCACTCAGGCATTTAAGAGAAGAGACATTATCATCAAGAGTATAACGTACCATATAACTCGCCGCAATAAGTTTTTTGTTGATAATAGTATCTATGCCTATGTTCTGCGATATATCGATATAATCGATATTCTCGACAAGAGCAATTGTTTTCTTTACACCGAAAGCCTTGGCTTGTAAGCAAGTCAAAATATTAGTTTCCGTATTCTCCGTAACAGCAATAAAGGCATCCATATCCTTGATACCTTCTTCTTCAAGAAGGTCAACATCGCGAGCATCAGCATTGACAACCAAAGAATCAGACAGATAATTCGTCAATTCAAGACATCGGTTTTTATCGAGTTCTATGATTTTTATATTGGTATCTTTTTCAAGACGTTTAGCAGCGATACGTCCTACTCTCCCACCGCCAATTATCATTACATTCTTTATGTTAAATCTCTGTTTACCACTAAGTTGTATCAAATCTTTAAAAGCATGCGGTTTGGACACCACATAAATCATATCACCTTCTTTAAGAACATCTTCGGCATGAGGTATAAAAGTATTCTGACGTCTGTGTATGGCTACAGGACGAAAGTCGAGATGCTTATAACGGTTTGCTATCTCTTCAAAGCTATGATTTATCACCATGGCAGAAGAATCGAGTTTAAGCATGTACATCTCAAGTTTGCCGCCTGCAAAATCGTATGCCTCAGTAGCTGCAGACTGTTTCAACAGGGTGATAATCTCTTGTGCTGCAATATCTTCAGGCGACACTATGCCGTCAATGCCGAGGTCCTGATAGATACGCCATGATTCTGTACTGAGGTTCTCCATGGTGTTGACACGTACAATTACTTTCTTGGCACCCAATTTCTTGGCAAGTATTCCGGTCAACAAATTGATATGCTCATCATGCAACACTGCTATGACAAGATCAGCTTTTTTGACATTTGCCTGTTGTAACACCTTTATAGAAGTAGAGTCACCGGCTATTGTCATAAGATCGGAATGCGACGCCATCATTTTCAACAATTCCTCATGAGGGTCAACTATGGTAATATTGTGATGACTGCGTTCCAAGGCTTCTGCAAGATGCATTCCCACTTCGCCATCTCCGGCTATTATTATGTCCATATATCAAATTTTACTTGTGTTATAAATTCTTGAACGTAAATCTGTCCCAATCCTCAGATACCGTAAAATAATCTCTGAACGATTCCATATCCTCTTTATCCAACACGGCACTAATAATTTCCTCTTTATCACCGGCTTTGACGACAGGACGACCTTTAGCATTAAGTATCATAGACTCCCCAATATATGGTATATCGTTATGATCTACACCCACTCTGTTGACTCCAATGACATACGCCACATTTTCAATAGCTCTCGCTGTCAACAAGGTATTCCATACCAACGACTTCTGAGCCGGCCAATTGGCAGTAAACATGGCAATATCATACTCATAACTGCTGCCGTCGTATTTATTGCGATTCCAAACGGGAAACCTTAAATCATAACAGACAAAAGGTCTTATTTTCCATCCCTTCAATTCAAATGTGATAAGAGCATCGCCTTCATCGAGGTCCTTCTCTCCTCCCATTTTAAAAGTATGATGTTTATGATATTTCATGCAATTGCCGTCAGGAAACATTATGACAAAAGTGTTATAATGCATCTTTCCTTCTTTGGTTATAAAAGTACCAGCCATAACACAATGACAATCAGCAGATTTTTCGCGAAGCCAACAAAAAGTATCACCGTTTTCATCTTCTGCAAATATTTCCGCATCAGCAGGAAACCCCGTAGTGAAAGTCTCAGGCAACACTATCAAATCCGTCTCTTCTATACCATACAACAATTCATCAATATGTCTTCTGTTAGCCTCAGGATTCTGAGCCACAATATCGGTTTGTAAACACGTAATTCTTAATTTCATCTTAATTATGTTCAAAATCAACAAAAAACATGTTTCACACATCATTTTATGATGTAAAAAAACGTGTAAAGATACAACTATTCTGAATTTTTTATAACTTTGCCATGAAAATTTGAAAAATTAAGATTGAAAACGACATGTTTTTTCCTTTTAACAAAAAGAAATTCTTGATGTAATACTACGTTGACATTGTTCAGAGATGTGAATTTTTATTTATTTCAAGATAATATCCAACAAGTCAAAAAGACAATTATATGTGAAATAGATACTTTAAAAATTTAGGTATAACAATTAAAAATGAAAAGGATGAAAAGATATTTACTGTTTTTTGCCATTATATTTATTGTTTGTCAAGGAATAAAAGCACAAGAATTTCATTATGGCATCATTGCCGGTCCTACATTTAACAGAATGACATTAGATACCGAATATCATATTAATCTCGATGAAGAAAGAAATCCTCTGTATCTTGGTTTCAAAATCGGTATTTTCGGTGAAAACAAATTCAAAATGTTAGGTGTGCAATATGAATTGTCATACGACCAACTCGGTTCGCGTATGCAGTGGGATGAAGAAATATTCAATACTCCTATCATGCAAACAAAAGAATTTTTCTTCCAACGCATAAGTCTCGACCTCTTGGGTAAGATTTATATCTTAAATGATTATCTGTCAATAGACTTTGGAGTAGAACCCACATATATCATCTCTGCCACGAAAGATGAAGATATTACAATAGACAATCGCAGCGACAAAAACAAAACAACTCTTAAAAAAGGCAATGACTATTCTCCGTTCAATATTGCTGTAGGAGGAGGTATATGTACTTACATTAGTCAGAATATCACCTTGTCATTGAGATATATGTTGGAATTGACAAATACCTTGCAAAAAGAAACCATATCTATAACAGATACAGGCATTGTCAATAACACGATAAAGACATTATCGAAAAACAGAACGTTTTACATCATGTTGGGTTGGAGATTTTAAAAAACAAAATATAAAAGACATGCAGTGACGATTTGTCAATAAATCAAAAACGAGAAAACACCGGTCATTTCAATATTATGGTAATAATGACGAAATTTTTTCTGAATAAAAGCGCATATCGAAATGCCACTGCATGATTATAACTCAACACCTTATATTACAAATCCGAGTTGTTTTACAGCGTAAGCATAAGCGCCCACTGCGACAGCCGATGAAGTACCGAGTCGAGTAATACCTACACCTATCTTCTTTATTGGATCATACCACACCTCTTTATTAGAGAACGGCACTCTTATCATTTTGCCTGTTTTGGCAGTAAACGCCACCATTTCGTTGGCGTCTTGCAAATTATAAGCCTGAATTTCCATTCTTGAGAAAGTGTTGCCATTGAAATCGACAAAAGGTTCATTGAGTTTTTTCAATAATGTAGGCATAAACACCGGCCAAGCACCGGACAATCCTCCGCCTATCACCACTATACCATCCACCAATGTCACGGCATTGGCAATGGCATCGGCAAGAACTATGGCAAACTCTTCCCAAGAGGCAAGAGCAGCAGCCTTATTGCCTTCTTTGCGTCCCATGGCTATCTCATATATGTCAAAAGGCTGAGGTGCATCTTCAAACACAAGCCCTGCCTCTTTGGCATAAACACGACGCACGGCACGTATAGTCACAGAATCTTCTATACTCGTATTGTAATATATGGAATTGCGCATTCTGTTTATCTCGCCGCCGGCAGAGTTGTCCCCTCCGAGCAAGACTCCATCAATGACAATACCTCCGCCAAAACCTGTACCCAACGTAACTCCAAGAAGATTTTTATATCTCTTTGGATTGCCTTGTTGTTCCAACAACTTGTTTATCTCAGGCAAGATACCGTCAAGAGCTTCTCCGTATGCAAACAAGTCTCCGTCATTGTTAATGAACACAGGACATTGAAACTCATTCTCAAGCATATCTTTCAATGCTACACCGCCACGAAAAAGCGGGAGATTTTCCAAATCGCCAATAATACCATTGGGATAATCTGCAGGACCCGGAAAACAGAAACTTATAGCCGTCGGTTTGCAACCACACAACGTCTCCGTCTCATGAAATCCTGATATTATCTTACGTAACTGTTCTTCAAGTGTCACTGAAGCAGAAGGTATGGTAAATGATTTTATTATCTCACGCGAGTCTTGTACAGCTGAAAATTTAAATCCTGTGCCTCCGGCATCAAGGATGAAAATGGTATTTTTAGAGTTCATAACATTTATTTTTTATTCTTTTTATGTAAAAAACATTCTGTCCAAAGCATCCACATCAGGAATATCACAAAATAAAAAAATGTCTTGAATAAATAGTCATGAGAGAAAGAAAAACTGTTAGGAAAAGGTATCATCAGCAATAAAATACCGGTTACCCTGACTACGTTAATCCATTCTATAATGACAAGTCCTAACGGGATATACCACAATTTGTGTTTCCATGGTCCGGGAAAAATCAACATCAAAAACAACCAATGCAGCCACTGCTTCAAACTTGTACACTCCGGTGCTACAGTAATAAACGAATATCTGCCTTCGTTGTTCATGGTACCTATTGTCCTGTCAATAGTTATTATGTCAAGACCAAAAACATTTTCCAAAACATTACAACTTTGGTCGAACAACAAAGATGATGCAGATTCAAACAAATCATCAACAAGAGACTTAACAGGCCAAAAGTTTATCGCTTGCCATCCAAGATATATAAAATGAAAACTGAATATCAGGACAATGAACAATCCCACGTCAAAAAATGTCTGATACTTGGGATTGTCTCTCAATTCCTTAATATCTGAAATCTTAAAATTCTTTAACTTGAAATCACTCATCTGAAATCTCCTTTAACGTAGCCTGATAAGTAGTAAACACCCTTGCACGTGATACATAACCCAGATATTTACCATTTTGAATTACCGGAATATTATATTTATGGGATTCCTCGAATTTATGCACTATACTCTCCATACTTTCCTGAGGACTGATGGTATAACTCGGATAAACCATAAGATTTTCTATGGGAGTGTTATATAAAGAAGTGTCAAACATTATCGGACGAATGTCATCCAACAAAATATGGCCTTCAAAGTCTCCATTTTTATTCACGACAGGGAAAATATTTCTTGTAGATGAAGCTATTACAGGGATGAGGTCTTTAAATGTCTGATTAGAATTGATAGTACTGAAGTTGTTTTCAATCAATCTATTTACTGTCATCATATTCAAAATGCTTATATCTTTGTTATGCGTCACCTTGACACCTTTCTCGACCACAGCATGAGTATAAATGGAATCTTTAAAGAAAATTCTATTGACTGCATACGACAAGGCTGAGACTATCATGAGAGGTACCATAAGAGCATATCCATTGGCAATCTCTGCTATTAGAAACACTCCTGTAAGAGGAGCATGCAACATACCGGCAATGACTCCGCCCATACCGACAAGAGCAAAATTGGAAACATTAAGATTACCAATCCCAAGATAATTGACAGTCAAAGCAAACAATAAACCTAAAAATGCTCCGAGAAACAGAGCCGGGGCAAAAGTACCTCCAACGCCTCCGGCGGCAAATGTGAAAGATGTGGCAAAAGCCTTAAGCAATATCAATACTGCCAATAAAACTATCACAACCCATTTAATATCTTTGTAAGGTTCAAAAAAACTATTCTGAAACACCGGTGACACATCACCATGTAATGCAGAGTTGATAGCTTCATAACCCTCTCCATAAAGAGCAGGAAAAACAAAAATCAGAAGTCCAAGGCAAAGAGCACCAATAATAAAACGCGCCCAAAGAGAATTAATCTTCTTAAATCTCTTGTCAATATTAAAAGACACTCGCATGAAATAAGCTGAAACAAGCCCCGCCATTATTCCTAAACCTATATAATACAATGAGTTGGAAGGTATAAACAATTCTGTTGTGGTAACCGTATATTCAAAAGCTCTTCCAAGAATATAATATGATGTCAATATTGCCACGAAAGAAGATACTATTATAGGAACAAGTGCCATCATGGAAATATCTATCATAAATACTTCCATGGCAAAAATCACGCCCGTGATCGGAGCCTGAAAGATTGCTGCCAACGCTGCCGCCGCGCCCATGCCTATCAATACTATTATCTGTTTGTGATTTAACCTCAACAACTGCCCAATATTGGACCCAATGGACGCTCCCGTAGAAACAGACGGTCCTTCCAATCCCACAGAACCTCCGAAACCAACCGTCAGCGAACTCGTGATTATCGAAGCATAAGTGTTATATGACTTTACTATACCTTTGTTACGTGAAATGGCATATAATATACCCGGTATTCCATGTCCTACATCACGCCGCAATACAAAACGTACAACGATGATAGTCAATAAAATACCTATGGCAGGCATAATGATGAACAACAAATTCAGATTGTTGGAATATTCTAAAATACCGAAAAAGAAATCCCTGATGCCATGTGCCAACTTCTTGATGACAATGGCAGCAAGACCGGCTAAAAAACCGGTGGGCAGACTCAACAACAACATGAACTGCCTTTCGGAGATATGTGTCACTCTCCATTTGTTGAACTTGTTTATCGCCAATTTAATACGCGACTTTACCCGTAATTTCGTAATATTAATCTTTAAAATTTTGCCAAAATTAAACATTATTTCTTAAAATCAAACCTTTTTTACCATTTTTATTAATGCTGAAACAATATCATACTCATATTTATTTAACTTACAACAACTTATTTAACATTTTCCTTGTTCTTCCAACAATGCAAAAAATCAATTCTTTTTACATCTTTCAAATTTGTGTTTTGAATTTTTTAAATATTTTTTTACATAATATATTTTAATAAAATATTGTCTCTCTCAAAAAATATCTTACCTTTGCAGCGTAATGTGAACAACATGCGAATTATAAGTTACAACGTAAACGGAATACGTGCTGCCATCGCCAAAGGCTTATTGGAATGGCTCGCCTACAATAAACCGGACGTCGTTTGTTTTCAAGAAATTAAAGCGACACAAGACCAAATTCCTTTATTGGAAATAGAGGCATTGGGATATCATGACTATTGGTTCCCTGCTCAGAAAAAAGGTTACAGTGGCGTAGCTATTCTGTCTAAAATTCAACCTGACAACGTCGTTTACGGCATGAATAACAAACTATATGACGACGAAGGCAGATTTTTACGAGCAGATTTCGGCAATATCAGCATAATTAGCGTATATCACCCCTCCGGAACAAGCGGAGATGAGCGTCAGGATTTTAAAATGCAATGGCTTTCTTTTTTTAGAAATTACGTCAATACCCTGAGAAAAGAGCGTCCTAATCTCATATTATCAGGTGATTATAATATTTGCCATGAAGCTATTGATATCCATGACCCTGTCCGTAATGCCAAATCTTCCGGTTTTCTCCCGGAAGAAAGACAGTGGTTTTCCGACTTCCTCAACGACGGCTATATCGATAGTTTCAGAACTTTATGTAAAGAGGGAGGACATTATAGCTGGTGGAGCTTTAGAGGCAACGCACGTAATAACAACAAAGGCTGGAGAATTGATTACCACATACTTACAAATAATATTAGAGATAAACTTATTGATGCGGCAATATATCCAGATGTCAAACATTCGGATCATTGTCCTATAATGGTGGAAATCAAATAATTACAGATATGGACGAAAACAGACATTTTAGCGATTATCTCGACCCTTCTTTAATACAAACAGACAACGGTATTTTCCTGAGTTGGAAGTTGTTGTTCGCTTTCGTATTTCTGATGGTGATAGTTTTTTTTATCTGGTATCTTTCATCAAGCAAAAGAAGAAGACATCTATATTTTTATTTTAATTATTTTATTTATAAATTAGGTTTCAGACCTTTTATTTCCCGTAAACAGATTAGTAGAGTGCATGTCAATGAAGACTATACTCCTTTGGTTGAGCTTATCCCTCACCCAAGAATCATTTATAATGACGAGACTATGGAAAAACCTTATCTCTTGCGGAAAAGTGTTGCCAAAAGATTATTTTCTGTAGCTGATAATTTGCCCGACGGTCTCTCTTTGAAAGTTTACAGCACTTTCCGATCTAAAGAAAAGCAAAATATATTGTGGAAAGAAACAGTAAATGAGATAAGAAAAGAAAATCCCAACCTCGGCACCGCTGAGATTATCAACATGGCTCAATATAAAACCAACGACCCTAAACATACTATGGGAGGGCATGAGACCGGTGCTGCTGTTGACGTTGCCTTATGTACAAGTAATGGCGAAGATTTGGATTTCGGTACATCTTATCATGAACGCAACAGTTTAACAAAAACTTTCAGCAAAAACATTAAAAAAGAACAACTTGATAATCGTAAATTGCTGATTAAACTGATGGCAAAAGAAGGATTTATCAATTTCCCTGGAGAATGGTGGCATTTCTCATATGGTGATCGTGTATGGTCGGCTTATAAAGGAAAACGCAATGGAGCAATCTTCGACACTGCCGAAAAGGAACTCGACGGCGTCTATTCCTTCGTTGTAAAAACAATATATTTTAGCAATGAACACTAAGATCGCCTTTCTATGGAGATAGCAGCATTAGTATCAGGCGGCGTGGATAGCTCCGTGATAGTGCCTCTTCTTAAAGAACTGGGTTATAACCCTCATATTTTCTATATCAAAATAGGTATTGAAGGTCGAGAAGACATTTCAGACTGCCTTTCAGAAGAAGATATGGAAATAACAACTTTTATTGCAAAGAAATATGGCTGTTCATTCGACGTCGTCGATTTACAAAAAGAGTATTTCGACAATGTGGCGCGATATACCATGGAATCAGTTAAAAAAGGCTTGACTCCCAATCCGGATGTCATGTGTAACAGAATGATAAAATTCGGTGCTTTTAACGACAAGATGGGCTTTCAATTCGACCGTATCGCTACAGGACATTATGCTTGCTCATGGGAAGACGAAAACGGAGTGTCTTGGCTCGGTACTGCAACAGACACCTTGAAAGACCAAACCGATTTTCTCTCACGATTGACTTATCCCCAACTTCGTAAGGCTATGTTTCCAATAGGAAAATATTTGAAATCAGAGGTGCGCAAAATGGCTGCCGAGATGAAATTGCCAAGCGCAGAACGTCGCGACAGTCAGGGAATATGTTTCCTCGGAAAAATCAACTATAACGACTATATCAGAGAATATGTAGGTGAGAAAGAAGGCGACATCATTGAGTTAGAAAGTGGCAATCTGCTCGGTCATCATAAGGGTTTCTGGTTCCATACAATAGGACAGCGCCGTGGACTCGGATTAGGAGGCGGTCCATGGTTCGTGGTGAAAAAAGATACGAAAAATAATATAATTTATGTGTCACAAGGATATGACCCGGCAGCTCAATATACAGACATCATAAAATTATCGGACGTCATGACAATGAATCCTGCCATCGTATTAAACGACGGACAGAAGATACGTTTCAAGATAAGACACCAGCCGGAATTCAATACCGGCGTCTTGAGAATCAACAATGACTGCATTGACATAATATCTGATGTTAAAGTTTCAGGCGTGGCAGCCGGACAATTCGGAACTATCTATCATGAAAAAGAATCGGTGGTTTTGGGAAGTGGCATCATTTGCTGACTTTTTTTATCTTTATTCTCTTCTGTTACACTTTATTGTATAATTTTGCATCACAAAACACATTCTTTATAGCATTTTCATAACGACTCAAACATTAAAACGTCAAAATAATAGTTATATGTTACAACAAATCAATTTTGTAGAGATTGTCAGTGCTTTTGTGGTATTGTTCGCCATCATAGACATTACCGGATCAATACCGATATTTCTCAACTTTCAGAAACAGAACAAGAAAATTAAAGCAGGACAAGCCTGCCTTGTGTCCTTGGCGTTGTTCATTGCCTTCTTTTTCGCCGGTAACGGACTATTAAGACTTTTCAACGTTGACGTGGAGTCCTTTGCCGTAGCCGGAGCCTTCGTGATATTCATATTAGCTTTGGAAATGATATTGGGAGTAGAAATAATAAAAACAGAAAATACCGGCTCAGGTGTCTCTATCGTCCCGATAGCATTCCCTCTTATCGCCGGTCCGGGTGCTTTGACCGCTCTGCTGTCATTACGTGCCGAATATGCCGTTATCAACATCATGATAGGACTGTTGATCAACATAATTTTTGCTTTCATAGTCTTGTCTTCCATTACCAAAATAGAAAAAATATTGGGTAAAGAGATAATATTCATAATTCGTAAATTCTTCGGTGTCATATTGTTGGCAATAGCCGTGAAGCTTTTCGCAAGCAACCTCGCCATTGTAATACAAAACTTGTCTTGACATTGATAGATAATCGTAATATTTCGAATGACAGAATTTTTACACGATGTGATATAAATCTCTTAAGAAGACTTTAAAATCACGTCACTTATGATTTCTATACTTGAAATTCAAAACTTTGACAGCAAAATGCATGTGAATTTCTGTATATGAGATATTTATATTCCACTCGGCTCATAATGCTGTCTCAGCTGTATTGTCGAATTAATACAAACCGAATTTTATACTGAAAGTAACAGTTCTCGGCAAAGAAGGACCGTAGATATATGCCGGATCTCTGAATTCGCTTACATCAAAATCATTTTGATACGAATTGAAAATATTTCTTATACCCATTGATGTTTCAATATTAATGTCATTAATAATAAAAGTATAACTGACTTTGGCACCGGCATCAAAGAAAGGATAAGAAATTCTCAATTCTCCATCCGGATTCTCCGTACCATAATACGGAACTATCATCTTGCCAATATAATTACCTGTCAATGAAACACACAGATATTTAGCAACATCCCAATCAAAAGTGAAATATCCATAATTGTCAGGTGTTCTGAAAAAACGTCTTTCATTGAACTCATCTTGTGGCTCTTCGTATTCGCTCGATTGAACAGTAAAACCTGAAATAAATGTTATGTTATTCAAAAGATTCATCTTGATTTCCAAATTAACACCTTTTACTACAGCATTTCCTTTGGAATTGATTCTGGTATAAACAACAGTGCCATTTTCATCCGGTTCACTGTATTCGTTGGAAAAAGCATCCCTAAGTGTAGTGTGAAATGCCTCAACAAGTATTCCTGTATTGACTTTACCAATATGAATGTTCAAATCTCCTGATAACATGAAACTGTGACTTGTTTCCTGTTTAAGGTCAGGAGAATTGACATGAATGACTTTACGTGACCCTGATGTTTCTATATGCAAATCTTCATCGAATATCTGCGGTGCTCTGTAGCCTTGCGAATAACTCGCTCTTAATTGCAAAAAGCGTAAAACATCATACATTATGCCCAATCTTGGACTTAACACATTACCTGTCTTGCTGCCATTACCTTCTTTAGTGAAATCTTTTACTTCATAATGATCGTACCTCAACCCACCTGATAACCTAAATTTATTGAGATTTACCTCATATTGTGCAAATGCCCCTGTCGTTATTAAAGCCTGATTAGATACTATTGAGTTTTCTGTATGGTTGATTATCAAAGTACTATCCTCCAAATTTATTTCATAATTTTCCAAGTCGGGATAACCGAGTTTTTTGTCGATAAGAAAACTGCAAGTGTTGTCCACTCCTACCGTGAGCGAAGAAATGTCAAACAACGACATGTAATACTGTATCCCGGCATTAACAGTATTGTCTATCGTATTTCCATAATCTTTCAATGACTTACCGGCTCCATAATATGAATCTCTGTTGAGAAACTGTCCTGAAACATAAAATGACAACATGTCATTGGAACGTAAAAACCTGTCGTATGTTATTCCTGCGACTTTAAGGTCATGCGAAACGCTCTCAGCAATATTTCTCTCATGCAGTGGATAATCTTGCTTGTTCCCACCATTGCGATTTTCATTGATGACAAAAAAATCTATAGCCAACTTATCTCTATGACTGAAACGATGATATGCACGTCCGCCGAAAGTCAGATTCTTGAGTGGAGCAATCTCAGAATATCCGTCGCCATTGGCATCAAACATCTGTCTGTCACGAGTAAAACCATAAAGCGAAAGACCTGATTGAAAACTGTACGATACCAAGGAAGTGTTGAAATTTATGGAATAATCCAAAGCACTTCCGGAATATCCTGTTCCTATCATAGATAAGGACGATCCTCCTTCAAACGTATTGGTTTTAGGATCTTTAAGCAAGATGTTGACTGTACCTGCTATTGCATTGCCACCATAAAGTGCCGAACCTCCTCCTCTTACTACTTCTACCCTCTCTATCATATTCGCAGGAATAAGTTCAAGACCATAAACTCCTGCCAGATTACTGAAAACAGGACGACTGTTGATGAGAATTTGAGAATAAGGACCATCCAGACCATTCATCCTTACCTGAGAAAATCCGCAGTTTTGACAGTTGTTTTCAAGTCTTAAACCGGGCGTATAATTTAACCCTTCACTTAAAGTGACAGACTGTGTGGTCTCAAACAATTTAGGTGTCAAAGTATTTACAATAACAGGTACCTCTGCACGTTTTTGCTCTGTTCGTGAAGCCGTAACAACAACTTCATCTAACCCAAGATGATCTTTTTCCAATGAAAAATTTATAATCTTGGTTTCGTTCTTTATAATTTCCACCTCTATCTCCCTGTCTTTATATCCAATATAACCGGCTTTTAATATATGTTTACCTTCATTTATATTAATAAGTTGAAAATGCCCCGTTTCATCGGTGACTACTCCGATAGTCGTACCTTTAATCTGTACTGTGGCGTATGGAAGATGTTCTCCGTTTTCTGCATCTACAACATGTCCCACAATATTGGCATCCGTGGGCTTATTTTGAGCATAACCCGCACTTGCAAATAATATCATTGATATCATTATCAATAACTTGATTTTACTTATAAAAGTATTGTTGACAATAATGAACGATTTTATTGAAATCCTCACTGTGGTAATGGCATCTCTCATAACAAACAATTGAATTTTTTGCAAAATTATAACTTGACTAATTTGCAGGAAATACCAAAATATTGTGAGTTTTAATACCACTATACCATATAATAGCTACAAAAACTTTAAATAAAATAAATAATTGTGCCATCACTTGTTTTGACTAACAAAACTCTATCGACATTGTTTCATAAAAAATGTGTGGGAGAATTGTTTACAAGAACGATGGCTGTGGCGACCATTAAACAGGTAAGCAATACCCCACACTTGAATTTATGATTACGAAAATCATCTCAAATGAAGACATATCACCTGACTCTGTTTAAGAAAACCACCACATTTTCGTTCTTAGGCAGGCTATTATTAAATCACGATCTTCTTTTCAACCGCAAAGATAAAAATATTTTATATGTCTTGCCGGGGTATTGCATGTTTTTTTATGTCTTTTGGATTTTTTGCGTAAAAAAAAGCGTGGAGCTATTTGCCTATTTACAAGAGGTCCTGACAAAACCCTGCACAAACAGACAATGCCCCACACTCGAATTTATGATTAATACAATCATTCAATACAAGTGAATCGCGTAAGTCTCGTCCTTGTGCAAATGAAAATTTGTCAGGTTTCCTTGTAAGGACCAAGCAAACACATATCTTACCCATAAGGACGCAACATCCGGCGTCCTTTAAACAGTGCAAAAATAATAATGTTTTTCTTAATACGCATCATAGGGGCATTGTTTTTTTGTTTAATTATCGCAAAATTACAAATAAATCAATAAATTCAAAGTTAATTTTTTATTACACTATCATAATTTTTATTAATATTTAATACAATGGTTTTTAACATATATATGATGAATATTTGATAATTGTTCCTTTTTGGCATGTTAATTTAGTTTTTGTTCTCCAAAAACAAAGTTATTAACTATATTTTGATAATAAACAATATAATATATTTGCAAGATGATTTTCTATTTTAAATTATAAAAACAAAAAGATGTGCCTTAATTTTGACACATCTTTTGCAAATATTATGAAAGTTTATTATTATAATTGCGGCAATTCCATTGATGGAATGCTTTCAAGTTCTTCATAATAAATCTCTTTTACAGGTTCCACATAACCTCGTTTATAATATTCTGCAGGTTTCAGCAATTTACCGAAAACGAAATCCTGTATCATGACAAATTCATTGCCTGGATTAACCAGTGCATACTTATGGTCCGGATCTTCATCCCAATCTTCTTCTATGAGACCGAAAGAATCTGCATTGATTTTCATAGTATAGGTCTGTACTGATATTTCTTTGCCATCTTTCGTTTTCAAAGTAAGCCGTTCTTGATATGGCGACTTGATGATGGAATCACGACGTTCCGGTGCAACATCGCTAAGAAATGACTCAAAACGTACATCACTGAACGAAGTCAATAAATTCAACACTTTAAGTGTATCGTATTCTATATTGGATCCATCAGCAAGACTTTTCATTGTGTATTGATAACGGTCATTTTCTTCAAGAATAAAACTTTTTTCCGGTCTTTTATTGAATTCCAACTTAAGCGATGCTATGTCATTAATCTTCTGATTAAAAATCTGATGACCTCTCCAATCTTGCGGTTTGGCAGAAAAACGTGCACTAATGATACCTCTAAAACCATGTAAATGAACTATATAGGCTTTGTCGGCTCCTTCTTTGAGAACATAAGTGCCGTTATTGTCCTGCGTAACATCACCTATATAAAATGTCTTTGTACATTTCTCATGAGGAAATAACTTTACCTTGTTAAATAAATTAATTCGCGGGACGATCTGATATATCTCTACCTTGGTGTTGGTACCTGCCATGCGTGTAATAACATTATCACTATTTGACAATGCTACAGGCATTCTGATTCTCAATCTGTTAATGGTATATAATATCTCATTTATCTGGCGTTGTTCGGCAGGAAACTCATTATTTACAGTCCAATATTCCGGATGTCTCTCCAACAAAACCTGATTGCCGCTTTTATCGGCGAAAAACATCTTTGTCACCGAAGCAGTATCCATTACCACGAAATCGGCAGCATCACCGCGCAATGTGGTAAGATAACTCTTATTCCATACCAAAATACCGGCAACTACAATTAAAATTATAGCGACTACAATAGATAAAGTGTTCTTTTTCTTCATTTTAACAATTTTAGTTATTTTGTATATTTCCTTTTTCTCACAAAAGCAAAAACAAGTCCGAAAATTATCACAATGACACTCGGCACAACAACATTGAGTATCTGCCATAACATCGTATTATTGTTGACTTTGTTCATGTCAAGCAGACGTATTTTCAGTTCTCGAGAACGTATGCTGATAAGGCCTTCGCCGTCAACAAGATAACTGATGGCATTCTCTATAAAGTCTTTATTACCGTATGTCACTTGTGTATATTGATCGAATCCCAATGGAAGTGGATACCCTTGTGGAATATGAAACTGATTGCGGATGATATCACCATCAGCTACAACAATCATGCTTGTCGGCACGCTTTCTTCTTTAAAACCTATTTCATCAGACTCCACAATGGCAGTGGCCATCCTGTTGGCATATAATGACTCAAATCGTCCCTTGAGAAGATAAGCCACCATCTGGCCTTTTTGAGAAAACATCCTCTGGTCTGCAGGCTGTTTCAAAATACCCAAAGTGATGAATACGGGAACTCCCGATATCTTGGTGTAATCCGAAGTCCTCAACAAAGGTATCTTCTGAATGCCGGGACTCGATGTAGTGGCTTCCATAGAACTTATAAAATCAGCTTTTAACAAGTTTATATTGTTGACTATGGGATTCTTGGAAGCGGCATTGAGCAAAGGGAAATAATACCATCTATAATATTCTATCTGTGCCTGTCCTCCTATCTGTCCTGTTCTTAATGCTATGGCAGCACAATTATAGTCCAAAAGCAAATTTTTATTTAACTTGACACCATATTTAAACAACTGGTCATCGAGATTAAGATCAAGAGCTGTACCCATTGTAGATTCAGAGTTCATCAAACTGTCCATGGTAGCAGAGACAGGGTCGATTAGCCATAACACTTTACCGCCATACATCACATACTGATCTATAATAAATTTATCCTTTTCAGAAAATGGTTGTGTAGGTTTCGCTATCACAATGGCATCATAAATCGGTTCTATCACCGTTGTGCTGTCAGCTCTTTTTGTACGACGATTCAAAGCACTTATCTGCTCGTCTATAGTAATACGTTTAACCGAGTATTTTTTAGATAATGTCTTCGTTATGTCGAACACCTCATTTTCATTAAGTTCCCCATGTCCCTCAATAAAAGCTATTGAAGGCTTGTTTTGAACGGATATGTCTTTTATGGCACTGATGAACTTGTATTCTAAATTTTGAATAGAATTGTTAAGTACTGCTTCCGAAGACTTCCCAAGTTGGGTGTCAAGCAAATCAATGGGCATTTCTTTCTCACGATAACTTAACAGAACGCAAGGCCAAATAACAATTTGTTGTGAACCCTCTTTGGTTTGTATAGCCAATTCTGTAGGATTCAAACCACTTTGATATAACAACTTGTAAGTCTCGCTACGTTCTGCGGCATCATTGCTTTCCGACGGGTTGATAAATTCATAATCTATAAATTTGCTATAAGCCCTGAACTCATCGAGCATCTCTTTTGTCTCCTTACGCAGTTTTTTAAATCCGGCAGGAAAGTCTCCTTCCAAATACACACGGAAATACACATAATCATCGAGATTGCGCAATATGTCTTTTGAAGTCTCCGACAAGGTATAACGTTTCTCGCTTGTAAGGTCAAAACGAGTATAAACCACAGAACTTATGACATTGACTACTATTATCAACACTAATAATACCAATATTGATATTATATCATTTCTTTTGACATTTTTTCTTTTACTGTCCATATTCCCCTCCTACCATTTACGTATTGACAAAGTAAGTTTTGTCAAACTCAAAAACAACACAATGACACTGAGAAAATATATAAGGTCACGAGTATCGATGACGCCCCTGCTCATAGAACTGTAGTGATTTGCCATTCCAAGTTGCTGAATGAAAAGGTCAACCTTGCCGAAAAGAGCCATGGAATAAATCAAATCGAAACCGAGATAAAGGAATCCGCATAAAAACACAGACAAGATAAAAGCGAGTATTTGATTGTTTGTCACAGAACTACAAAACAAGCCTATCGACACAAATGTGGCACTTAAGAAAAACAATCCTATATAAGATCCCCAAAAACCACCGTTATCGACATTACCAACAGGCAGACTTAATTGATATATAGATATATAATATATCAATGTCGGTAAAAGAGCTATTATCACGAGAACCACACCCGCAAAATATTTGCCTGTTACTATCTGCCAATCCGACAACGGTTTGGTAAGAAGCATTTCTATTGTACCGGTACGCCGTTCTTCAGCAAAACTGCGCATTGTAACGGCAGGTACCAAAAACAGAAATACCCATGGAGCAAGTATAAACAAACTGTCGAGATTGGCATAGCCAAACGTCATAACATTAAAATCACTTTGGAACACCCATAAAAACAAACCGGTTATGAGTAAAAACACAACAACAACCATTATTCCTATCAAGGAGCCTAAAAAATTGCTGATTTCTTTCTTAAACAGTGCATACATACATTGTTCACCTATTAATTATCTTACAAAGATACGATTTTTTATTTAATTTATTGTGATATCATAAAAAAAGCTCTTTTGTCATTCTATATCAAAAGCTTTCCATGGCATGACATCAGGTAATGGAGCCTTGACGCACAACTCTGTTTTCAATGTAGGGTGCTCAAATACAACCTTATAAGCATGAAGACCTATAGACCCATCCGGATTGGAACGTGGAAAACCATATTTCAGGTCTCCTTTTATAGGACATCCGATATGAGCAAGTTGCGCCCTTATCTGATGATGCCGACCGGTCATGAGGTCTATTTCCAACAGATAATAATTATCACAATCAGCCACCACACGATAACGCAGTTGTGCCAACTTAGCCCCTTTGGTGCCCGGCTTTACTATATAAGATTTGTTTTGCTGTTCGTTTTTTATCATATAATCCGACAGTTCATCTTCTGTTTTTGGCGGGCAATTTTTCACCAACGCATAATAAGTCTTATGAAAATCTCTGTTCTTCACTTTCTCCGTCATTCTGCTAAGAGCCTTACTTGTACGAGCAAATACCACAACACCGCTGACCGGACGGTCCACTCTATGTACCAAACCGGCAAATACCTCTCCTGGTTTGTGATATTTCTCTTTGATATAAGCTTTTACCTTATCAAGAAGACATATATCGCCTGTTTTGTCCCCTTGTACTATCTCCGACGATAACTTATTTACAATCAGCAGATGATTGTCTTCATACAAAATACGGTCTTTGATATCCATGACAAATCCGTAAATTAATATTGTTCCTTTTCATTAGGAAAAGTAACATCCTTAACATCTCTTATGTAGGAATGTACGGAATCCTTGATAATATTGTATAGATTATTATATCTACGCAAAAAACGAGGAGTGAAATCGGTATTTATTCCCAACATGTCGTGAAGCACCAACACTTGTCCGTCGCAACCGGAGCCGGCACCTATGCCAATGGTAGGTATCTTCAGTGATGCCGTCACCTCTGATGCAAGTTGTGCCGGAATCTTTTCAAACACTATGCTGAAACAACCTTTTTCCTGTAACAACAAGGCGTCTTTACGCAGTTTTTGAGCCTCGTCAACATCTTTGGCTCGCACCACGTAAGTACCAAACTTGTTGATACTCTGAGGAGTAAGTCCAAGATGCCCCATCACAGGTATGCCTGCGCTTACAATACGTTCCACCGACTCTATGATTTCGCGACCTCCTTCCATCTTAACCGCATTGGCACCGGATTCTTTCATGATACGTATTGCAGAATTCAATGCTTCTTTGGAATTGCCCTGATAAGTACCGAAAGGCAAGTCAACAACGACAAAAGCACGAGACACTGCTCGTACCACCGATGAAGCATGATATATCATCTCGTTAAGAGTGATGGGTAAAGTAGTCTTATACCCGGCCATGACATTGGAAGCACTGTCACCGACCAAAATAACATCAATATTGGACTCATCGAGTATCTTGGCCATAGAATAATCATAGGCAGTAAGAACAGCTATCTTCTCTCCCTTGTTCTTCATCTCCTGAAGCACATGGGTTGTAATAAGCGATACATTATGCGATAAATACATCTTCAATTTATTTAATTACGCCACAAAAATATAAAAAATTTATTCAATGTCACTTTTTTTGTACCAGGAATCATAATAATGATGTATCTTTGCACGTTTTGACATTCATAATTGAACATAAAGATGAAGAGGTTACATATCATATTTCTATTTTTTATAACTGCCTTGGTTTTTCAATCTTGCAGTACAGATGTCGATTTATTTGCTGATGGTGAAGAATATACCATAGTTTATGCCATGCTGAACCCGGGTTTGGATACCAATTATGTAAAAATAACCAAATCATTCACCGGCAATGCCAACGAAAATGCTCTCAATTACGACCTTAGCAATTACGATTATAAACTTGATGTACGTTTGGTTAATAAACGTCATAACGACACCATAATACTCGACACTGTTTCCGTTTATAAACCATACGACCCTAATACTCCATTTTACAGCGACTGTCAACAACTTTATTACTATACGACACATAAATTACAGGATGGAGATACATATCAATTGATTATAAAGAAAAGAGATGGTACCATTATTTCTTCAGAAGTAAAAATAATAAGTGAATTTGTTTTTGCTTCATATATCAATAATACTATATCATTCGAATCTAACGTATCCAATCAATCCAATCAGATACGTTGGAGATATGATGATATTTCTGCCACACACGCAGCATATTATGAGGCTATTGGCTATTTCCACTATAAACAGCTTAATCCCGGAAGTACAGATACTATGTACTATTCAATGAAATGGAACATGGGTACCGGAACATACGAAGAGTTGATCACCGATATGTATCTACATACAACTCATATACCTTCAGATTTTTATAGTCAACTCAACTCAGATGTAAATATTATCAACAACAGTCCTCAAGGCGTAAAACGTTATTTCGGCAATTTCGAAGTTGTCATTACTGCCGTCGGCGAAGAATTATACGATTACATGTTAGCAAACAACAGCAGTAGTGCAATACAGGATACTCCTGAATATTCCAACATAGAAAACGGCATAGGTCTTATGTCGTCTCGTTTCATTCTTTCAAAGAATTTCACCATTAATCAGTTGACAAGAAAGAATTTATCAAATAATTATCCTGAATGGGGATTTGTTTATGAACCATGATAAAGACATGTTTTTCTGTCGTTTTGTCACTGTTTTTTAAAGTTTGTCAGTAATAAAAAAGCAGTTTGTCAGTAATAACAACAACGTTTAATATGATATAAGTCATTAAGAATCACTAAAATAGTGGTTCTTTTTGATTTTATTGACCAAATATTTGCCAAGAATTTCATTTTGGCACAAAGATTGACAAAATGATGACAAAAAAGAACAACAAATAATAAATAGGAGATAAAAACATGTCAAAAATTATCGGTATAGACTTAGGAACAACAAATTCATGTGTTGCAGTGATGGAAGGCAATGAACCGGTTGTCATTCCGAATAGTGAAGGACACCGCACCACACCATCAGTAGTGGCATTCACAGATAATGGTGAACGTAAAGTGGGAGAACCTGCCAAACGTCAGGCTATCACCAACCCGTTAAGAACAATATATTCCATCAAACGTTTTATGGGCGAGACTTACGACAAAGTCCAAAGCGAGATTGGAAGAGTACCTTATAAAGTAATAAAAGGACCCAACAACACTCCGCGTATAGACATAGATGGAAAGACATATACACCACAGGAAATCTCGGCAATGATACTTCAAAAAATGAAGAAGACAGCCGAAGATTACTTGGGACAGACAGTATCGGAAGCTGTCATCACAGTGCCGGCTTATTTCAGCGACTCACAACGTCAGGCTACTAAAGAAGCCGGTGAGATAGCTGGTCTTAAAGTCCGTCGTATCATAAACGAACCTACTGCAGCAGCTTTGGCTTACGGTCTCGACAAGAAGAAAAACGATGTCAAAGTAGCTGTTTATGACCTCGGAGGCGGAACATTCGATATCTCTATCCTTGAATTGGGAGACGGAGTATTCGAAGTGAAGTCCACCAACGGTAATACTCACCTCGGTGGTGATGACTTCGATGAGAAGATTATCAACTGGCTGGCAGAAGAATTTATGAAAGAAGAAGGTTTAGACCTCCGCAAAGACCCTATGTCATTGCAACGTCTGAAAGAAGCAGCAGAGAAAGCCAAGATAGAATTGTCTTCATCGACCGAAACTGAGATCAACCTGCCGTACATCACAGCTACCGCAACAGGTCCTAAACACCTTGTACGTAAGTTGTCACGTGCTAAGTTCGAGCAGTTGTGCGACGACCTTATCCGTGCTACCATAGAGCCTTGCCGTAAGGCATTGCAAGATGCCGGAATGAGCACAAGCGACATTGACGACGTCATCCTGGTGGGCGGTTCTACACGTATCCCTGCTATTCAAAACATAGTCAGAGACTTCTTTGGCAAAGAACCTTCAAAAGGTGTCAACCCAGACGAGGTGGTGGCTATTGGTGCTTCAATACAAGGTGGCGTGTTGACTGGTGAAGTCAAAGACGTGCTGTTGCTCGATGTTACCCCGTTGTCACTCGGTATAGAGACATTAGGCGGCGTGATGACAAAACTGATAGAGGCAAATACCACTATCCCGACCAAGAAATCAGAGGTGTTCTCTACAGCTGTGGATAACCAACCTTCTGTTGAGATACATGTGTTGCAAGGTGAAAGACCTATGGCAAATCAAAATAAGACCATAGGAAGATTCCACCTCGACAGCATACCTCCGGCGCCACGTGGAGTGCCTCAGATAGAGGTTACTTTCGATATTGACTCCAACGGTATCTTGAACGTATCGGCAAAAGACAAGGCTACAGGCAAATCACAAAGCATACGTATCGAGGCTTCTTCAGGCTTGAGCGAAGAGGAAATCAAGAGAATGAAAGCCGAAGCGGAAGCCAATGCCGAAGCCGACAAGAAAGAACGTGAGAAAGTGGATAAACTGAATGCTGCCGACGCCATGATATTCCAAACGGAAAAACAGATGAAGGAATATGGCGACAAATTGCCTGCCGACAAGAAAGCCGAGATAGAAAATATTTTGGGCAAGCTCAAGACTGCACATCAGGCGCAGGATATAGCAGGTGTTGACGCTGCAATGGCTGAGATGAACGCTATATGGCAAAAGGCAAGCGAAGAGATGTACAAGAACGCCGGCGGTCCTCAGGGCGGCGCACAAAGCGGTCCTCAGGGCGGTTACCAGAACCCTAACAGCGGTCAAAGCGGTAACAGCGACGACGATGTAACAGATGTTGACTTTGAGGAAGTCAAGTAAGTTCAAAAATTATTATAGATAACAGCGTGTGACTCTGTAAGTTACACGCTGTTTTTTTATTTCCAGATTTCAATCTAACACTTTGTGTTATCATGATAAAATATCATTTGTGTATTAAATAAGGATACATCTAATATTTAGATGCCATAAAACAATTTTTACCGGACGGCATGATTTTTTATATTGGTTTTTAAATATCCATGATTTTTTATACAACAATAAATATGTTGACAAAATTAAAATAATGTTCGTTCAACTTTATCAACTATATTTCAGTTTCATCAATATAAGTTTAAAGAACCTTTTGTTTGTATTCTTTTTAAATAATAAAGTCAACTCATTTTATATTCATTAAATGGTTGTTTTCATAGTTACAAAATAATATATTATACTCTTCCCAATTAAAAAACAGACTTCATAAAATAAAACTTTACCTATCAGTTGGAAAACAAATAACATATTCCTGAATATCATTAGGCAAAATGATTTTGCAAATTGATTATAAATTATATTGTTATGTTTTTTGAATCTTATGGTTATAAGTTATTAATATTTCATATCTTTGTATCCATGTTTTTTTGAGTGATTATGAAACAAAAATTTATCATTTGCATAAAAATTTTCCTGTTGAAGAGAAATAACAAACAAAATTTTTTTCGGAAAATCGTTCAAGATATTATATTTAAGCAGTGTGGAGTTGCTTTTACGGAAAGTAAAATTTATGAGATATAATATAGATAATTTATAAAAACAGATTAATATGGAGAATGAAGTCGGTTATGTTTATATATTGACAAACCCGAGTTTCAGAGAAGATTGGGTCAAGATTGGTAAAAGTTCACGTCCTGTAGATGTCAGAAGCAAAGAACTTGATAATACTGCTGTGCCTTTACCTTTTGAGATTTATGCAACTCTCAAAACAACCAAATATGCTAAAGTTGAGAGACAGATACATAAACAGATTGATCGTCTGACGGATTTGCGTATAAGACAGAATCGTGAGTTTTTCAATATAGCTCCATCTGTCGCTTTGGATATTATGCGTGATATTGCAGATTTATTAGATGACGCCGAGCTATATGTATATGTTGATGGGAAGCCTGTTGTCAGCAAAAGTAAAGATGAAGATAAGAAGATAGAGGCAGAATCTAAAGAAAAACAACGCAAGACCCAAAAGCCTCCGTTTAAGTTTCATATGATTGGCTTGAATGTAGGGGATACGATTGTTTTTGATCCACTTCGAATGCCTGTCAGAATTGCCAGTGATGATAAAATTGAGTATGATGGCCGTCTGTATAGCCTCTCTGCATTTACAGCTAATTTCCTGCCGGAAGAAAAGCAGAACACATCGGGAGCATACCAAGATCCTAAATATTTCAGTTATAATGGTAAGGTGTTAAGTGAATTGAGAAAGGAAAAGGAACAATATTAAAATTATATATGATAAATATACGAAAACTTGAAGCAGAACTTTGGGAATCGGCTGACCTGTTGAGACAAGGCAGCAAACTGACAAGTAATCAGTATTGCATGCCGGTTTTAGCTTTGCTGTTTCTCCGTTATGCTTATAGCAGATATAAATTGGTGGAAGCAGAGATATTGAAAGATCGTCCTTCACGTGGCGGAAGAGTAATGCCTGTTGAACCAAGCGATTTTGAGGCCAAAAGCGCACTTTATCTCCCTCGGGAAGCTCAGTTTGATTTTCTTGTCAATTTGCCGGACAATATCACTTCTGCCGGTTTGAAAAACAAGGACGGCCAACCGGTGAATTCGTTGGGCGAAGCCGTAAACAACGCCATGCAACTGGTGGAGGAGCAAAGCGAACAGCTTACAGGCGTATTGCCCAAAACATATACGATGTTTGCCGATGATTTGCTCCGCGAACTGCTGCGCATTTTCAATAATAAGACCATTGATGAAGTGGGCGGCGACATTATAGGCCGAATCTATGAATATTTTCTTTCGAAATTCGCCAAGGCTGTAGCCAGCGACGATGGGGTGTTCTTTACTCCAAAGTCTTTGGTGAAAATGCTGGTCAATGTGCTGGAGCCGGAACAGGGCGTGATGCTTGACCCGGCATGCGGCTCGGGAGGCATGTTTGTGCAGACCGGTGATTTCGTAAATGCGGCAGGAATGAACGCCAATACGCAGATGACATTCTTTGGTCAGGAAAAAGTGGAATATAACGCCCAGCTCTGTCTGATGAATATGGCTGTTCATGGTCTTAACGGACGTATTGTGTCTGGTGATGAAGCCAATTCGTTCTATCATGATGCGTTCAATCTCGCAGGCAAATGCGATTATGTGATAGCCAATCCTCCATTCAATGTGGATAAGGTAAAATCGGAGTCGGCTTTCAGTGCGGGACGCCTTCCTTTCGGACTGCCTGGTGTCAATGCCAAAACCAAGGAGGTGGGCAATGCCAATTATCTTTGGATTAATTATTTTTACGCTTATCTTAATGAACGTGGACGTGCCGGCTTCGTCATGGCAAGTTCAGCTACCGACAGTTCCAACAAAGACCGCGACATCAGGGAACAGTTGGTAAAGACCGGACATGTGGATGTGATGGTCAGCGTGGGGAACAACTTTTTCTACACATTGTCATTGCCTTGTTCACTGTGGTTTTTCGACAAGGCTAAACGGGAAGAAAACCGCGACAAGGTGCTTTTTATAGATGCCCGTAAATATTATACAGTTGTTGACCGCACGCTGAACGAATGGACTGAATGGCAGCTGCTCAATTTGCAGGCAATCGTCCATCTTTATCGTGGAGAAACAGACAAATATCAGGCATTGTTGGAAAAATATAATCATGATATAAGCGAGGCAGTAAGTTCCGTTTCGGAAGAAGCACTTTCATTTGTGTCTTTCCTTGATGGAGACACTGCCGGTCAGTTCAACGGTTCATTGGCATGGCTTGGCCGTCCGTGGAACAGCTATGATGAATTATCCAAGAACCTGAACGGACAGATAGAGCGGACGAAAAGCTGCGTCAAGCTGGCGGAAGAAAGGCTGAAAAAGCGTGAGCTGAAATCCATGAGGCTGGCAGGAGATAAATTCTGCAAAGTGCTTGAGGAAATTCTGATGATTATAGAAGAACACGAATGGTTGACCGAGAAATTCGGCAACGGAGAGTATCAGAATATTGCCGGACTCTGCAAGATTGCCACTCTGGACGAAATCGGGGAAAAGAACTATTCGCTCACACCGGGCGCCTACGTTGGTGTTCCGGAAGCAGAAGACGACGGTGTGGATTTTCACGAACGTATGAACGAAATCCATGCGGAACTGGCAAAACTGCACGAAGAAGCAAACGTGCTTATGAAGGAAATATTAAACGATTGGGAGACGCTGAAATGAGCATGAACCATAAGATAGAAACATTGCTTTCCCTGCTGGATGAATATAAGGCATTGGGCATTGCGGAACAGATAGACTACAACAAGTTTTATCTGTATTCCCTTATTACCCATTCCACAGCCATTGAAGGCAGCACGGTCACTGAAATAGAAAACCAGTTGCTTTTTGATGAAGGTATCACGGCAAAAGGACGCAGCCTGCAGGAGCAGATGATGAATCTGGATTTGAAAGCGGCATACGAACAGTCAATGAAGCTTGCCAAGGCGCATGCTGATTTTTCTGTCGATATGTTAAAAGGCTTGTCTGCTTTGGTGATGAAAAACACGGGTGGAGAATATAACACTGCAAGCGGTAGTTTTGACTCGTCGAGGGGTGAGTTGCGTTTGCTTGGTGTTACAGCCGGCGCGGGAGGAAGCTCCTACATGAACTTTCGGAAAGTTCCCGCCAAGCTGGAAGAGTTTTGCCGATATATAAACAGTCAGCGAAAGGAATTGCTGAGTACAGACGATGTAATCTCCAAATATCAGCTCAGTTTTAACGCTCATTTCCAACTTGTCACCATTCATCCATGGGTTGACGGTAACGGACGCATGTCAAGATTAGTGATGAACCATTTGCAATATGAATTCGGTCTGATTCCTTCGAAAGTGGTCAAGGATGATAAGGCAGAATATATCCAGTCGCTTATTGATGCACGCGAACAGGAAACGCTTCTTCCTTTCTATGAATTTATGTTCGACGAACATATACGAAACATCACTAAAGAGATAGAAGCATACAAAAAGTCACAGGCTGCTGACCTGATAAAACCGGTATCTGACCCGATAAATAATATATCTGACCCGATAACAGAACGCTTGTATCAGGCTATTCTAAAGAATAATAAACTGAATTATGCTGAATATGGAGCGTTATTGGGTGTATCGGAAGCAACTATCAAACGCCGTTTGGGCGAGTTGAGAAAAGCCGGGATGATTGTGCGTATGGGTAGTAATAAGAGAGGATATTGGAAAGTGGTAAGTTTGAAGGATAGAAAGGAGGGGAAGGTATGAGTGAATGGAAGAAAGTGAAGTTGGGAGAAATTTCTCTAAATATTCAAACTGGTCCTTTTGGGTCTCAATTACATCAGTCTGATTATGTGGATACAGGAGTACCTGTTATTATGCCTAAAGATATAATAAATGGAAAGATATGTGACGATACTATAGCAAGAATTTCTTCTGACCTAAGTTGTAAATTACTTAAATATCAGGTGGAATTTGAAGATATTATTTATCCTCGTAGAGGTGATATTTCTAAATGTGCTATTGTTGATAAAAGTCAAATAGGATGGCTTTGTGGTACTGGTTGTTTAAAAATTAGTATTGATAAAAGTCTAGCAAAATCAAAATTTATATATTATGAACTACAATTACCAAAACAGATTGGCTGGATAATTAATCATGCTATTGGAGCTACAATGTTGAATTTGAATACCAATATTCTTCAAAATGTACCAATAGATTTGCCATCAATTAATACACAAAATCGTATAGCAGAAATCCTTTCTCGTTACGATTCCTTGATAGAAAACTACCAAAAACAGATTAAGTTATTGGAAGAGTTAGCACAGCGTCTTTATAAAGAATGGTTTGTTGATTTACGTTTTCCAGGGCATGAGAATACGAAGATTGTGGATGGGGTGCCGGAAGGATGGGAAAAGAAAAAAGCTCAAGATTTTTTCAAAATGTCAATAGGTAAAACACCTCCTAGAGTTGAGAAAAAATGGTTTACTGAAAATGAAGATAGTATTCCTTGGGTATCAATATCCGATATGAAGGACAAAATATTTATTTCATATACAAGTGAAAAATTGACAAAGGAGGCTTGTGATAAATTCAATGTTAAGATAATACCTGTAGGAACAGTGATTTTAAGTTTCAAATTAACAGTTGGTAGAGTTGCTATTACAAGTATCCCTATGTGTACAAATGAAGCAATAGCTCATTTTTCAAAAGAAGGAAATAATTGGAGAGCATATACTTTCTATTATTTAAAGAACTACAATTATGATTCGCTTGGTAATACTTCAGGTATATCTAAAGCTGTTAATTCTACAATAATAAAAAATATGCCATTTCTTGTGCCAAGTAAAAATATCCTATATTCTTTTGAAGAACATGTAAATTCATATTTTGCTAGAATTAATAATATCTCTACTCAAATTGAAAAACTCATCGAAGCCCGCGACCGCTTGCTTCCCAAACTGATGAGTGGAGAAATAGAAGTATAACTAAAATACAAAGGATATGTCAACCGACTACAGCGAAGACAGACTCATACAAAAAAGTGCCGCCGAGTTAATGGAGAAAGAACTTGGCTGGACCTCCGTTTATGCATACGACAAAGAGGTGCTGGGCGAAAATGGCACATTGGGTCGTAGCAGTTACCATGAAGTATTGCTTACACGCCGATTCCGACAAGCCTTGAAAAAGCTGAATCCGTGGATAAACGACAAACAAATAGCAGAGGCAATAGAACGAATGACAGAACGAATGAGCAGCCAAACACTGATGCAGATAAATGAGCAGAAATATCAGTATATCCGCGACGGCGTACCCGTAACACGTATAAAACCGGACGGCACATCGGAAGAAATAAAAGCTGTAGTCATAGATTTCGAAAATGCCGACAATAATGACTTTCTATGCGTCAGGGAACTTTGGGTTTATGGTATTCTATATAGGCGCAGAGCGGATATTGTGGGATTTGTAAACGGCATACCATTACTGTTTGTCGAGCTGAAGAACCATAACGTGGAGGTGGAGGATGCTTTTAACCAGAATTACCGGGATTATTTAGACACCATACCGCAGCTGTTTTACCACAACGCCTTCATCATGTTCAGCAACGGACTGGAAGCCCGTGTGGGTACGATTGATTCGAAGTGGAAATTTTTCCATGAATGGAAACGATTGACAGAATCAGACAACGGAAATATCGAACTACCAACCATGTTGCGCGGTATCTGTAAAAAAGAAAATTTCCTTGACCTTCTGGAAAACTATATACTCTACGACCACTCCGACGGAAAAACGGTGAAAATCATGGCGCGAAACCACCAGTATCTGGGAGTGAACCAGGCAGTGGAAATGTACAGGAACCGGGAATATGTGAACGGAAAATTAGGTGTTTTCTGGCATACACAAGGAAGCGGAAAGAGCTATTCCATGCTGTTCTTGGCATGTAAAATCAGACGGAAATTCGAGGGCTCGCCGACAATAGTGGTACTGACCGACCGGGAAGAGTTGAACAAGCAAATAAGCGACACGTTTGAGAACTGCGGTGTACTTGGAAACGTGGAGGCTAAAAGTTTCATTGCAACCAGCGGGGATGACCTGATAACGAAGCTGAAAGGCAATCCTTCTTTCATATTCTCCCTGATTCAGAAATTCAACAAGCCTGATGCCGAACCGATTTATCCTGACCATAATATTATTGTGATCAGTGATGAGGCGCATCGCACACAAAACGGTGTGTTTGCCGAAAACCTCATGCACCTGTTGCCTACCGCCAACCGTATCGGATTCACCGGTACACCTTTGCTACGTGATGACAATATAACTGCCCGAACTTTTGGTGGATATGTCAGTATCTATGACTTCAAACGTGCCGTTGACGATAAGGCTACCGTGCCATTATACTACGAGAACCGTGGCGAACGGCTGAAGGATCTGAAGAACCCGGAAATCAACGAGGAGATTGCAGCCGTTCTGGAACAGGCGGGCGAAATCGACGCTTCGCAACAGACGAAACTGGAACGAGAATTTGCCAAAGAAGTGCATTTGCTGACGGCACCGAAACGCCTGAGAATTGTCGCTAAGGATTTTGTGCGTCATTACAGTGATTTGTGGACTTCGGGAAAGGCGATGGTGGTGTGTTATAACAAGGTGACTTGCGTGCGCATGTACAATTATGCCCAGGAGTATTGGCAGAAAGAAATAGAGGCATTGGAAAAGCAGATATCCAAATGTTCGTATCAGCAGAAGGTACAGGAGCTAAAGCGCAAACTGGAATGGATGCAACAAACGGAAATGGCTGTAGTCGTTTCGCAAGAGCAGAACGAAATACAGACATTCAGAAAATGGGGACTCGACATTCTGCCGCATCGCAAAAAGATGGAAGATCGCGAATTAGACAAAGAGTTCAAGGATGCGGAAAATCCGTTGCGTGTGGTATTTGTCTGTGCCATGTGGCTGACCGGATTTGATGTGAAGTCGCTTTCGTGCCTTTATATCGACAAACCGATGAAAGCTCATACACTGATGCAGACCATTGCACGTGCCAACCGTGTGGATGACGGTAAAGACAATGGTCTGATTATTGACTATATAGGCATTGTCAAGGCCCTTCGGCAAGCTTTGGCTGAATATACCATCAGCCCGAAAGACAGTGCATACAGGAATGATCCGACAATAGACAAACGGGAATTGATCAATCATGTTATGGAAACTGTTTCTGCTGCAACAGCTTTTCTTAAAGAACATGATTTTGAATTGCAAGAACTGATTGATGCCGATACATTCCTGAAACTGTCGTTGCTGAAAACGGCGGCAAATGCAATGTGTGAAACGGCAGAAATACAAAAGACTTACAGCACTTATGTCACGACATTACTGAAATTATGGAAATTCCTTAATCGTGACGATGTTTCCCATGAAACGAAACAGCAGAAGGATGCACTCGAGGCCATCTACAAAGAATTGCAGAAAAAACGCAAACATGCTGACATCACTAATCTAAGTGTAGCGATTAATGCTATTGTTGATGAACATTTGGAACCGGATTCTGACAATATGGTATCAGAAAATGGTTCGAACCATCGTTTTGATATCAGTAAGATTGATTTTGATTTGCTTAGAAGAGAATTTGCAAAAAGACATGACAAAAACCTTGTGATGAAAGATATCCAAGACTTGCTGCAGGAACGTATTGCCCGAATGGTGTCTGCCAATCCTTCGAGAATCAATTTCTATGAAAAATATCAGGAGATCATTCACAATTATAATGCTGAACAGAACAGGGCAAGCATTGAAAAGACTTTTGAAGACCTGATGCACCTTACAGAGGAGTTGTCGGAAGAAGAAAAACGTTATATTAAAGAAGGTTTCGAGAATGACGAACAACTTTCACTGTATGACATATTGTTTAAGGACGATTTGTCAAAAGAGGATATCAAAAAGCTGAAGAATGTAGCCAAAGACTTATTAGGTAAAATAAAGTCTATGTTGAAAACAATGGATCATCCATTTGACAAACAGGAAACAAAAGCTTCTATCGCTATTACAATAAGGGATTTACTATGGCAAGAATTACCTGAAAGTTATTCAGATGAAAGCATTACTTACTATCGTGATGCTGTGTTTAATTATATTAGTCAACAGTACGGAAAAGTTGCATAATCAAAATAAATAATAATATCCTGCAAAAAATCAGTTGATAATCTTGTCCGAAAATTAGTATTCAGTTGATACGTGTATACTTTTTAATGTAAGCCGCAATCGGTCGAACTATATTATTCCTTCTCCATATATGTCTATGTACAATCATTTCACGCTTCTTTTCGTACTGTCTGACACAACATATATTCCACAAACAAGGATACATTCAGGATACATATCACTGATTTAAGGATACATTTAGGATACATTTGCCTGTTTTTTCAACATTTCATACATCTTATCAAAAAAAACAGGATATTATTCTTTCCATTTCTTACAGAATTTTTTCCATCTTTTCATTCCTGCAGGGATGCATTTAGCTTCGCAGAATTGCATTATAACCTGACTGATGAAAAGCTGCTTCAGACCATAGAAATGATATGTACCTTAAAATCGATGAAACGGTACTATTTAGGAAATTTCTCTTTCTTCAAGACACCCATCACCAATACCAAGCCCTACAACTGTTTCATAAAGACTTGCAGTCTCTACCTATTGGTTTACAGGTATAAAATAAGACTGTCGATGAAAATCCGAACCTCCTTCTGCTCCCATATCAACACCTTTAGTATCTGTAATTACAAGACACTCCGTGATATTGCCAATAGTTGCAGTGTTGCTGATACTGATATAACCGTTAGCAACAATATAGTTGCCAAGGGGTTCATCACATTTTTCTATTTTATCAAGAACATGTTTTGGCAGTTCAATGAGGTATTCACCATACTGGCTGTCTTTTGATTTGAAAATATCATAATTTTCTTCTGATACTATAACCTCCCCATTATGAATAATGCTGATTTTGTCTTCGTAACTAAAAACAAAAACCACATTATCATCCGGATAATGAGAAGTATTCACCATGCCAATAACGCCTCCTACGGATGAATTATACCACTGCCATGAACCATATACCGATTCGACATTTTCCAACTTAACTTTTTTACATGAACCTAATGTAATTAAGATAACTGTTATTATTAATAATCTTAAAAGTTTCATAATAAGTGTTTTTTAGAGATTACAATTCGTGATTTACAATTATTTTCGTGTTTTTTGTTACTTCACCATTCTTATGAGATATAATCCATAAAAAATTTATGTTGAATATAACCTAAATTCTTCTATTATTAAGTATTAACAATTTGTGCTTATTACCGTCTCCGCATGAAGTACTACGGAGACTTTACTTAATGAGTTTCAAGACGTGTTTCATGGCTTAAATTTTTTCGCTTCAAAGTTAATTATGTTTTTTCTTTTATCCAAAAAAATGTCATGTTTCTTTATTTGTAGGGATACTATATTGTGGTTTTTCTAAAATAATAAATATGTATCCCTGTTTGTAAAGACGTCATAATGTTACATTCCTATCTTGACATTTCGATTTCAAATCTGTTAATTGTCATCAATATGAGATTACATTACATCATTCTGTTTTTTAATTATTTAACTGTGATTTAGAGATGCTATTGATTGAAAAAATATTGATATAAGATAATAATTGCAACAATAGTAATCAGTGCACCACCAATAAGAGAAACCTTCAGAATAAGCTTATTTTTGCCATTCAATTCTTCCACTTTTTTTTGCATGCCGGTTCTTTTGCCTATATAATCTCCTATCGTTACCAATACCATCACTATACCCAAAGAAATTATAATGTCTAATCTAAAACCAAGTATAAAATACACCACCAAGTTGATTATTACAAAAACTATAAGTGAAACTATAATATTCTTTTTCATTTCATTATATTTAACAATAGTTCGTTAAAAATTAGCCAAGCCTAAGCGGCTCTGGCAGTAAATAAAATGAGTTCTTTGAAAAGTCTGTCAATTAACTGCGTGTCCGGTTCAA